>JASFFM010000400.1:0-4149 GCA_050124295.1 Desulfobacterales bacterium
CAAGGCGGCCCTGGAGGCGATCTGCCGCTACCTGGCCTTTGAGCTGGGCCCCGCTAAAATCCGGGTGCACGCCATATCTCCGGGCCCCCTCAAGACACGGGCCGCCTCTGGGTTGAAAGACTTCGACCTGATGTTGAACGATGCCGTGGAGCGATCACCGGTAGGTGAACTGGTGGACATCATGGATGTGGGATTTGCATGCGCCTTCCTGGCAACGCCCTATGGCCGGCGCCTCACCGGGCAGACCATGTATGTGGACGGCGGCGTCAGCATCATGGCTTAATACACGATGAACGCATCCCCGCCGCGGCATTTTATTTCCTGCCGCTGGTTTGAAAGGAGACCCCCTTGATGGCGTCCACGATGAGCAATCCTTTTTCCGCGTACAGCCAATTTGTCGAATATCTGATGGACGCCGGCCAGCGAACCGTCCTGTATTGGGATGTGATGCGCCGGCGCGGCAATCAGTATCTGGAACACATGGCCCAGACAGTTCCGCACGTACTGCAGTTCGAGCACGAGCTGATCCTCTCCGGCCGGACCCTGCCCCAGCCGGTGAACTACGGCATCGTCAGAATCAAACCGCCCGAGGGCACGGCCATCGACGATCTGAAGCGGCCGTTTGTCGTCATCGACCCGCGCGCGGGCCATGGGCCCGGCATCGGCGGCTTTAAACCCGCCAGCGAGATCGGCGAAGCCATGCAGGCTGGTCATCCCTGTTACTTCATCGGCTTCAGCCCCAAACCCGAACCGGGCCAGACCATTGAAGCCGTGATCGAGGCCTGGGCCGTCTTTCTCGAGCGCGTCGCGGATCTGCACGCTGGATCAGATGGCCAACCGGTGGTTATCGGTAACTGTCAGGCCGGGTGGGCGCTGATGATATTGGCGGCCAAATACCCCGATCTTTGCGGCCCGCTGATTCTGGCCGGTTCACCGCTCTCCTACTGGGAGGGGGTGCGTGGCGTCTACCCCATGCGCTACACCGGCGGCATGTTGGGCGGCAGCTGGCTGACGGCCCTGACGAGCGATTTGGGCGACGGGCATTTCGACGGCGCCTGGCTGGTGCAGAACTTCGAAAGTCTCAACCCGGCCAACACCCTCTGGTCCAAGCAGTACAACCTGTATGCCAAGATCGATACGGAAGCCCCGCGCTATCTGGGATTCGAGCGCTGGTGGGGAGGACATGTGATCCTCTCCGGAGAAGAAATGCAATATATCGTGGACAACCTTTTCATCGGCAACAAGCTCAGCACGGCCGGTTTGGTCACAGCCGACGGCGTACGCATCGATCCGAGAAAGATACGTTCGCCCATCGTCTGTTTCTGTTCCCAAGGCGATAACATCACGCCGCCTCAGCAGGCCCTGGGCTGGATCACCGATCTTTACCAGAGTGAAGAGGATATCCTGGCCGCCGGTCAAACCATTGTCTACTGCGTTCACGAGACCGTCGGCCATCTGGGCATTTTTGTAGCCAGTGGTGTCGCCAAGAAAGAGCACCAGGAGTTCGCCAGCAATATCGATCTGATCGACTGTCTGCCGCCCGGTCTTTACGAAGCCGTGATCCGGCCCAAAACACAGGATGCGCCAGGCGAGGATCTGGTGGTCGGTGACCATATCTCCCGTTTCGAGGTCCGAAGCCTGGATGACATTCGCGCTTTGGGGGGCAACACGCCTGAAGAGGAGCGCTGCTTTGCGGCCGTGGCCCGCTTGTCGGAGATCACCAAGGGCCTTTACCGAACCACAGCTCAGCCCGCCGTGCGCGCTTTTTCCACGCCCCAGGGCGCCGAGTGGCTGCAACGCCTGCACCCCCAGCGGCTCGGATACGAGCTGCTGTCCGATCGCAATCCGGTTCTGCGGCCACTGGCCGAGGCGGCCGACAAGGTGCAGGAGCAGCGCCGGCCGGTGTCAGCCGACAACATCTTTCGGCAATGGGAAAAATTCTTCTCGGGCTGGATGAAGACCAGCCTGGAGGCCTTCGGCACCTGGCGGGATATGTTGACGGAGCAGACCTTCTTTGCCGTGTACAATCAGCCCTGGCTGCAAGCCATGTTGGGGCTGCAGGCCTCTGATGAACCGCCGAGGCAGCACCCCGGCTTGGACAGCGAGCGCGAGGCCTTCATCCAAGGCCGCATCGAGGCGCTGCGCGCGAGAATGGATCAAGGGGGCCCGCGCGAGGCCGCCATTCGCGCCCTGGTCTATGTCCGCATGCCGGAAAAAGCGGCCGACGAACGCGGGTTCGAAATGCTGCGCCGTATCCGGGCCGAATACGGCGCCCGAAAAACCCTGGCCGAGTTCAAACAGGATCTGCGGGAACAGTACTTCATGCTAAAGATCGATCAGGACCGGGCAGTAGCGCTGATTCCCGAATTGCTCAAGGGAAATGAAAACCAGTGGCCGAAGCTGCTCGAGCTGGTTCGCAAGGTCGCCACCGCCGGCGGGCCACTGGGTGCCGGCGGGCAGCGGCGCATGACAAAGCTGGAGGGGCTGCTAAGCCCAGGGTGCGCCGGTCAAAGGTCCCGAGGGCAAAAGCGAAACGGCAACGACCAAGGAGGTTTGAAGCGATGATCACCAACAAGACCTTCGAGGAAATTAAAGTGGGCGACAGCGCCAGTCTGCAGCGGATACTGACCAAGCAGGACATCGATATGTTCGGGTTTCTGTCCGGCGACATGAACCCGACCCACTTCAGTGACACCTACGCCCAAATGCTGCTGGATCGACACAAAGCGGTGGGCCACAGCTTATGGGGCGGGGCCCTGATCTCCAGCCTGTTGGGAAACGATCTGCCGGGCCCCGGCACGGTCTATCGATCCCAGAATTTCGAGTTTCACCATCCGGTGGAGCTGGGTGATGAGCTCACCGTCACCGTGACGGCCACCGCCAAGCGTGCTGCGGACGGCACGGTTGAGTTCGATTGCCGCGTGCTCAACCAGCGCGCTGAACCGATCATCACGGGGGTGGCTATCGTCAAGGCGCCGACCCGCAAAGCCAGTGATGCCGGCTCGCCCTACACCACGATGCAACTGCGCCGCAAGGCCACCTTCAAGAAGCTGATCGATCACGTCAAGACGTGGCCCAAGATCCCCACCGCCGTGTGCCACCCCTGCAGCAAAACGGCCCTGGAGGGCGCCATCGATGCAGCCGCTGCAGATCTGATCGATCCGATTCTGTTGGGACCCGAAGCAAAAATCCGGGCGTTGGCCGCCGGCCAGGGCCTGGACATCAGCCCCTACCGCCTGGTGGATGCCCGCCACAGTCATGACGCCGCGGCAAAGGCCGTGGCATTGTGCCGCTCCGGCGAGGCCGAGGCGTTGATGAAAGGCAGCCTGCACACGGACGAACTGCTGGGGGCGGTGGTATCGTCTAAAACCGGATTGCGCACCGAACGGCGCATCAGCCACGTGTTTGTCATGGATGTGCCAACCTATCCACGTCCCTTGTTCATCACCGATGCAGCCATCAACATCTACCCGGAGCTGGACGCCAAAATCGATATTCTAAAAAATGCCATTCAGTTGGCCCATGCCCTGGATATCCCCCAACCCAAGGTGGCCATACTCTCGGCGGTGGAGACCGTTAACCCGAAGATCCCTGCCACACTCGAGGCCGCCGCACTCTGCAAAATGGCGGACCGTGGCCAAATCCAAGGGGCCCTCATCGACGGCCCCCTGGCCTTCGACAATGCTGTTAGCAAAGAAGCCGCCCTTATCAAAGGCATCCAGTCACCCGTAGCGGGTGAGGCGGATATACTCGTGGTACCCGACCTGGAAGCCGGCAATATGCTGGCCAAACAGCTGTCCTATTTAGGTCGGGCCGATTCGGCCGGCATCGTCCTCGGGGCCCGCGTTCCCATCATTCTAACCAGCCGGGCGGATTCGGCCGAAGCCCGACTGGCCTCCTGTGCCGTTGCGGTGGCCTTCGCCTACCGGCAGCGTCAAGACCTGAAGGCCTCATCGGGGTCACCCATTAAAGGGGTTGTCAAAGGAAAAAACACTTCCCCTGTCCGCTAGACGCGGGTGGATTTGCTATCGTTTACGTTGCCAACAAGTGAACGTGCTTGCCTGGTTCGCACCCGTTATTTCAACTAAGCGTGCTCGACGATCAGCTTAAGCTGATCCGCACCAGTCACCCATCAGGATCAAGGCGACG
>JASFFM010000401.1:0-4132 GCA_050124295.1 Desulfobacterales bacterium
CGAAATCCAATACAAGGGCCCCCAGTACAATCCAGCCGATGACATTCATGGTCGTCTACCTTGCGCTTCCGGTTTAGGGCCAAAGCCGACCCGCTCGCCTCGCCGAGCCGGGCATCCCATCGTCCGGCGATATTTCCTGGACGGCCCATCCGGTCAAAGGCCGGCCGGGCGAAGGGGTCTGAACCAACACCAAAAAAGGGCGGCCAAATTTGGCCGCCCCATGAGACGAGGAGATTAGGCGGTCAATCAACCACCCGTCGTTAAGTTAGCGCCGTTCCGGCCGGTGTCAAGGTTCCTGGAATGCATCCCGGGCAGGAAAGGTTTCGCCCGATGGAGGGACCCCGGCGCATCCTGGACGCGTGGGGTCGTACGGGGCTGACCCATCGAACGCTGATCAGCGTTTCAGACGCTCCCGGATGTCGTCTATAAAATTGCCGATGACCCGGTAAACCTGTTCGCTTCCCGGTCCCAGCAGGATGCCGTGGCGATCGAGATTGAAAAGGATGTATTTTTTCTCCGACGAGCCCAGACGGTCGAACACACGGCGCGAGCCGCGTGGATTAACCACCGGGTCGGCGGCGGACTGGACGACCACGGCCGGCACGTGCACGTTTTTTAGGCAGTCTTCGACCCGGTCCATCAACCGCTCGAGTTCCCGGATGCCGGAAATGGGGTTGCGGGTGTAGTTGATGTGCGGATTTTCCGGTTGATTGGCAATAAATTCCTTGCGCGCACCGTTGCCGCCGAAGCGCTTCATCAGGCGGTTCCAAATGGCGACCGCCGGAACGAAACGGGCCGAAAAATCCTGGAGCCGCAGCGGGGGACTGACCGCAAAGACACCCTCGATGGCCGCGATGCGCGAAGCCGCCTCCAGCGCCAGCCCTGCCCCGTTACTAAACCCGCCCACCACCACGTGGCGGCAATAGCAGGACATCAGGGCGTAGGCTTCGTCCATGCTGGCAATCCAATCCTGATAGGATCGAAGGGCCAGATCCTCGGGCGCGGTGCCGTGGCCCCTGACCCGCGGGGCGTATACCCAGCATCCTTTCCGGTTCAGGTATTCCGCCAAGCCGCGCACCTCCTCCGGCGCGGCCATATAGCCGTGCACCACGACCACCCCGACGCGGCGCGAACGGCCCCGCAGGAAAAGCGGGCGGCCGATGTGCCGGGGCTTGGATTCGGATTCGATATAATGGGCTTCGTAGTCCTGTTGAAATTCGATCGCCGCCTGCCGGCGCAATTCACGGGCGACCTGGTAGCGCGTCCATAACGCCGGCTGCCAGGCCATGCGCTTCACACAGCGTTGGAGCGATTCCAGCGGTTCCACCTCGTTAGAGATCACCCGCAGCGGGTTTTCGATGCGCACGCGATGGAAATCCGCGAAGGGGTTGACCAGGCGCGAGCGATCCTTGACCACCACGTCTTCCGTCCCCTCGAGGACTCCGGTCTGCCGCGCCAGGGCCATGAACTCCTTGAATCGGCCGAAATGATCGTCGGTCAACAAGGGCAGCTGGCTCTCTTCGAGGCTGCCGTGGTAATGGGTCTGGTTGTTGCGCACACACTCACGGGCCACCAGGAAAACCTTGCGTTTAAGGTCGATCGGACGAACGGTTTTCGACGGCATGTGGCGCAGCATGGAGGCGAACAGGTGGTCGTGGTTGACCGTGGTCAGGTGGTAAATTTCATCCATGTAGCGCCGCATGATGCCGAGGGCTTGGCGTCGCATCTGCTTGCGGGAAGCGATGGAATCGTCAAATTGGATCACCCGCTGGCTGTCGATGTCACATGTGATTGCATCGCAGGTCAGACATTCCCCGATGGGGATCGGCGTTCCGAAACGCAAATCAATGTCGACCCCGGATAAAAACATGGTGCCTTCGGCCATGAGTTCTTCCACCAAACGATCGGACACATTATCATTAATCTTCCGGGCCAGGTCACTGAGGGCATTTTCCTTGGCACGAATCGGATAGTAGGTCAGGTTGACCGGTACAATATACGTGTGGCGTCGAAGCACCGGCGCCGCATCGTCAATCTGAAACTCGCCCAGCAGGCGGCGTGCTTCCTGGGAGCCTTCGGTCAGCAGGCGATGGATCCGCTGTCGATAGAATTCGGTGCGCAAGGCCAGGGTGGCCGCACCGGTATGGGGGGGGTGCTTGCCGCCGGCATAGGAAATCATGTAGCGGCCTTTTTCGACGATCTTCTTATTCTTGACCATGCGGCCTTCGGGGTAGATGACCCAGGCTGCATCACCGGTCAGTAGGGAGCGCACGATAAGCCGATCCCGATCGGGGTTTCGTGTCGAAACCGCCCCGACGTTGTCGAGATAAGTTCCCAGGGCGCCTTTGAACAGTTCGTAATTGGCCAGTGACCAGACCGGCAGATTCGTTATCCTGTGGAGCCAATAAGGCAAGAGCAGGGTTTCGATGCGCGTAAAATGATTGATGACAAAAAGAAGTGACCCATCACGGGGAATGTTTTCGTGGTCATGAATGCTGATCCGGGCTTTGGAAAACCAGGAAAAGGCTTTTAAAGCCAGGCCGGTCGTTCGGTAGGCGAATCGATTCATTGGGGGTTTATCGGTCGTCTAGGCGGTTGGCGTTAACCTCTTTTCAGATCCGGTTTACACTTTGCGCTGTCTAGCTAGCGATTATAGTCAAACCCCTTGTTTGAATCAACCATCATCCGGTCGCAAACCCGACCGACGCAGGCCATCCCCGCAAAGATCCCCGCCATGGGGTGTGCGGCTTATCGAATCATGCAACCCCTTGGGCCCGCAAGGGCCCACAGGCGTGGGGCCGGCTTTGAGCTCCCGGTCGGGAATATGATGGCCGGCACCCGGATCGATCGGGCATGGCCAAGTTGACAGGGTTATGATTTATCGTTAGGCTTACGCTTTTTGACAGGCCGTTGAAAGGACGTGACGTGTATTCCAAAATACTGATATTGCGGTTTTCCCAGACGGTGTCTCAGAAACCGATTGTCTGCAATCTGACCAAGCAGTTCGATCTGACCTTCAACATTCTGAATGCGACGATCCTGCCCCGTAAAGAGGGGGTCATGGTGCTCGAACTCTCCGGCGAGCGCAAGCTGTTCCGGGAAGGCCTCAAATATCTGAAAGCCCAAGGTGTCCGGGTTCAGAATGCCGATCAGGAGGTCAAGCGCCAGAAGACCAAATGTACCGACTGCGGGGCCTGTACCGCGGTCTGTCCCACCGGCGCCCTGTATATCCAGCGTCCCGAATTGAGCGTGAACTTCGATGAGGGCAAGTGCAGCCTCTGCGAACTGTGCATACCCGCCTGCCCCTCGCGGGCCATGTCGGTCCGCCCGACCCGCAAGATCTTTTTTGACCGATGACGATCATCGCCGTTGCCGTCAGCGGCGGCGTGGACTCGCTGGTCGCCGCCCACCTGTTGAAGCAGCAGGGCCACGAGGTCACAGGGATTTATTTCCGCACGGGCTACGAAAAAGACCCCGCCCGCCCGACCCCGGACAGCCCCTTGACAGATGACATCCGAGCGATCGGGCGGCAGCTTAACATTCCGATTGAAATCCTGGACCTGTCATCCCTTTTCCGTGAAACCGTGGTGGCCTATTTCAGCGCCGCCTACCGGCGCGGTCGAACGCCAAATCCTTGCCTGTACTGCAATCCGACCATCAAATTCGGCCATCTTCTATCCCATGTGCGCCGGGGGGGCGCGCAGGCCCTGGCCACCGGTCACTATGCCCGTTTGCAAACCGGCGCCGACCAACGCGCGCATCTATTACGCGGGATTGATTCCCGCAAGGATCAATCCTATTTTCTTTCACGCTTGACCCAGGAGCAACTCGCGGCGGCCCGCTTTCCCCTGGGAGCACTGACCAAGGATGCGGTGCGCGCGATTGCCCGCCGCCATCATTTGTCGCCGGTCACGCATGCCGAAAGCCAGGATATCTGCTTTATCCGAGGGATGGCCTATCCCGCATTTTTGCAGCAGCAAAATGATTTCCAGCCCCGGGAGGGCCTCATCGAAGACACCGAGGGGAATGTGATCGGACGTCACCGCGGACTTCATTTGTTTACCATCGGCCAGCGCCGGGGAATCAACTGCCCGGCCGAGGAACCTTACTATGTGATCCGTATGGATCACGA
>JASFFM010000402.1:0-4125 GCA_050124295.1 Desulfobacterales bacterium
CGGCAAAAGATAAGAGCACCCTTCCCAACCTCAGATCGGATTCAGACGCCAAGGGCAAGCAAATGAAAACACTTGCTCGGTTCGATTGGAAGTGCGTGTTTGGGCCCTTCTGGTGATGCACCTTCAGCCACAGGATCAGATACGCAGGGCTGCTGCGCGGCCGAGGCAGCGCTCGAGGCTGTGATCAGGCTTTAAAATGACGGCTAAGGAAAGGCTTTGTAGACCCGGGCCAGGGGATGCCCGGGGGCCTGGATGTCCAGGTCGAGGAAATAACCGTACGGGGTATGCACCGATTGGTAGCCCGCTTTTGTCAATCGTGCCCCTGCGCGCAGCAGAAGCGCCTGGGCCTCATCCGGGGCCGCCTTTTCGTCCCCCAGATGGGTAAACGAATGCAAAATAACCGTTGTCACGTCCCATTTGCGGGCCAACCACTTGGCGGTTTTAACCAATTTGGTCTCCGTGCCGCTGCCCGCCAGCACATCGCCCGGCTCCACATGGACAAAGGCCGCTACACAATTGGTGTAGCGTGCCGATTCGGCGTCAGCCGCATCGGGCAATGTTTGCTGGGCGGGCTGCCAGTTAAAACGATGGCAGAACCAGAACAGCACCCGCATCGATCATTCCTTCCAATGTCCATTGGTGGCGGGCGGTCAGCCGACATTTCGGGGGCGGCTATTGGAAAGCGCAGGAGCGAAGCGCCCTATCGGTGGGCCGGTAACCCACCGCGCAAATACGGGCGATCGCAAGAATGCTCCCTCAATTCCTTTCCGGCCCCGGCCAAGGGCCTTGGCCATGGCGCTTAAACCACCCGCAGCAGGATCTTGTCATTTTCGCGGCGCTTGACCGCACCGATCCGGCAGGCATGGTCCACACCCGAGGCCCGTAGAGCGCTTACAAGTTCGTCGGCCGCGCCCGGGGCCACAGCGGCCAGAAGACCTCCGCTGGTCTGGGGATCATAGACAATCTCCTGCTGCCAGGCAGGCCAGTCGCCGTCCATCTGCAGATAATCTTGAACCATCCGCCGATTGTGGGGGTTCACCCCTGTGTTGACCCCCCGCCGATACATCGCCAGCGCTTCCGCCATCACCGGCAGATGATCCATTGCAATGGTTATCGTGACCCCCGAGGCGCGGGCCATCTCGAAGGCGTGTCCTGCCAAACCGAACCCGGTGACGTCCGTAACGGCATGGACTTCAAACTGCTGCATGGTCTCACACGCCGCCCGATTCAGGGTGGTCAGATGAGCAATACATTCGGCCAGTGCCGTGTCCGAAACCCATTGTTTGATGTTCGCATTGAAAATAACACCACTGCCGATGGGTTTGGTCAAGACCAGAATATCGTCCTCCCGCGCCCCGGCGTTGGTCCACAACCGGTCCGGGTGCACGATACCGCTGACGGCCAGCCCGAATTTAGGCTCATCGTCCTCGATCGTATGCCCCCCGACCAGGACGGCACCGGCTTCGGTGATGGTCGCCACCGCACCGGCCACGATCTGGTGCAGGATTTCAGGGGCCAGTTTGCTGGACGGGAAGGCCACCAGATTCAAGCAGGTAATAGGACGTCCCCCCATGGCATAGACATCGCTGATGGCGTTCGCCGCGGCAATCTGTCCATATATATAGGGATCGTCGATCGGCGGCGTGATGAAATCGGCCGTATTCACCAGCGCCATTTCGTCCGTGAGTCGATAGACCCCCGCGTCATCACTGGTGTTGAACCCCACCAGCAAATTGGGATCTTTGACTTGCGAGAGCCGACTGAGTAGTTCACCGAGCCCGACCGGGTCGATCTTGGCCGCTCAGCCGCAGGTCTTGGAGAGGCTCATCAAGGTATGTTTACGAAATATTTTCAAAATGTTACCAGATTAATCCCATCGTCATGTCCCCGAACGGTCACCCTAAGCGCCCGGATAACCTCGAGCAGCGGGCTAACGCCCGAATGAACCAAGCAGCTTTTTGAATTCGGCCGCCAGGCGGTGATCCTGGCGTTCCAGATACGGCCAGTCCACACACTCCAGCAGGCCAGGCTTCCGGTCCAGCAGAAGGTCGGCCGTCAGGCGTGCCGCATGACCGGTCAAGCGGGCGCAATGGCGAAAATGGCGATCCGATCCGTAGATCAATGGTTTGGTAAGCGCACGGCAGCAGGTGGACTTGAAGGCGTCTTTGAAACGGTCGTGCAATTCCCCCACGGCCTTGCGCACCGTCACGCCGTTGCCATGTCCGGGGCCGTTGCGACCCAAAAAAAGCCCCAGCGCCAGAACGCCGCCGTTCAAAGCGCCGCATAGGCATCCGCGCTGGCCCAGCCCTTCCGGGAGGGCGGATGCCAGTCGAACGGCCATCTCCTGCGGCAGGTCACCGCCCAACCCCCGGTTCAGCACGACCATGACCGCCTCGGCACACTGCAGTTGACGGGTTAGAAAGAGGTTTTCGGCGCGCTGTTGAATGCCATCAAGCAAGCGCTCTTTGGGTGCCTGAATGTCCATAGCGTCCGGTTTGTTTATTATCGGGAAGCAGTCCCGTGCATGACCCGATGGTTTTTGTAGGACCTAAAAAATTCGGGCCAAATAATCCATCGCCGTCAGGGCCGCCCCCCCACTGTTGGTGTTCGACCGCCGACGATCCCGTTTTCAAAGACCGGCCAAAGGGCGCTAATCGACCTTTTCGATCGGAAAACCAGCCCCCCGCCAGGCGTAAATACCCCCGCTGAAGCGATAAACATTGGTATAACCCAGCTTGCGCGCCCAGACAGCACCGTTGTGGCTTCGGGTGCATTTCACGAAACCGCAATATATAACGATGGTCTGTTGCTTGTCCGGTCCCAAGAGGGCCGCGAAAGCCTCTTCGGTGCGGCCGTCGGTTTCCTTGGTATCCCAGGTCTTCATATCCGTGATGGGAAACAGAAATTGGACCGCCGCGGGCACATGTTGCTTTTTGTAGCTGGCTTCATAGGGCATGGTGTCCACGATGATCATCTCTTTGCCGCTGTCAATCCACTGCTTGAGTTCGGCGGTGGTGACCAGGCCATATCCCCCCTGCCGGACCTCGCGGGCCAATTTGACCGCGGCCGCTTCCTTGTCCACTTCCGCTTCAAATTTATCTTTTGCAACCACCGTCCCATAACCACCGGCGACCATCCCGATCGCGCATACCAGAATCATCATTCGCTTTAAGAAATACCCCATTCCTTTTACCTTTCTTGGGGCGGCAAAACCGCACCATTTGATTTATAGTGACCGGCGATATTCGGAAACAAGACCGCCAGATGTAAAGCAGCAGGACACCACCCGCCAGAACGACATCGCGATAGAGGGCCGCCAAGATTCCAGCATAGGCCCTGCCTTCCGGGTCCCCCGGTCCGTAACAACCGCAGTCCACATCCAGCCCCATCCACAGACCATAGCCCAGGATCGCGATGAAAACGGTCAGCAAGACGGCCACCGTGGCCAGACTGCCCCGAAGATCCACCCAAAGTCCGATGGCCGCCAGGACCTCGATGGCCGGCAGAATGATGGCCACAGGCATCAGCAGGACTTCCGGAACCAGACCGTAGGCGCCGATGATCACGGCGAAAGCCTCGGGATCCGCCAGTTTGATGACACCCGCATAAAAAAATACAAGCGCCAGGCCCCAGCGGATGCCCCTGTATATCCAGCTGCGCTTCACTTTCCGGTCCTCTTGTGTCGAAGGCTCCGCCATGATCTCCTATCGATGTGCCGTCAATCGAAGGCCCTGGTTGAACGGCGATGAGCCTCATTTGAATAGTCAATTTTGGGGTATGATACCAATCGTTAATCTTGATGGTAGATTGCCCAATCAATAGAATTTATCGATCATTTTGCGTTTGGCCCACACCGGGTCAGACAGGGGCCCCCCAGGGCCAGGCCATCGTATCCGCAAGCGCCGTGGCGCCGGCTGTCAGCAGGACGAGAGAAACATTTACGAATGAGGACGATTTTAGTATGGTATCCGCGTCAGGGCCGAAAATGCCGCGGGGTGAAAAACCACGCTTCGGCCATCGATCGCTGCCGATAGGGCGCCGTCCGCCCTTAACCACCGCAAATCCCGAAAGGACCAACCCCATGGGAACCAAAGACACCCATCTCAGCACCAAGGCCTTTGCGTC
>JASFFM010000403.1:0-4125 GCA_050124295.1 Desulfobacterales bacterium
ACAACAACAGCATTTCAGGATCGATACTCAACCCAAGGCGCAGTCGATCGACCTGCTTGAAGGTGGTGATGAAATCGCGCGCCATTTGCTGAATTTCTTCCGGCGCCATGGTGACCGGGGCCCCACCGGGAGTGCCGCTGGTGGCCATTCCTTGAATGGCCGCTTCAATTTGCCCCTCCGATTGCACCAACACATCATGTGCCGCGATATCCATCACGAGATTGGCTTCCAAAGACTGGGCCGAGGCCTGGACGAGATCGCTGCGTTCCGTATCGGACAGCGCAGGTTCCGGCGACGGCGGAAACCGCACCACATAATAGTCTTCGCCGGCGATGGCGCCGTAGGCGCCTTGAAAATTTTCATTGGGCGTTTGGAAGGGCACCAGAACGCGCCAGGATGTGGCCTGGCCATCGTAATGCATGCGCGCTACGATGGATCGTGACGGGTCGATCCAGCTGGTCCCCTGGAGCATGCCCCGTATCATCGCCGTCCGTGATGATGGGTCTCCAGAATTGGGATCGGAAGGCACCAGGGCTTCCAGATCCCGCAGAAAGCGCTCCACATCACGGAGCTTGATGACCAACTTCGGCGGATCCCCCGTGAGCGTCTGGCCATAGGCCGGGAGCATCCCCACCAGAATTGAAAAAACCAGGGTCCACCCGATTGCCGTGATCGTAAGAGAGCGTCTGATTGGCATGAGAATTGATCTCCCCTTGAAAAAAAACCGAATCAAACCGAAGACCTGCCCGCTGAAAGGCACCGCCTGAAGCTTTGCGGTTCCTCTCAGCTTGGAGATGGTGTATATACCAATCCCCGGGGAGACGCAAACCGCCAAAGCGCTGGCGATCGCACTTGTCATATGGATCAGAATCTTCTATTTTCTAATGCGCGCTGAAAACCCGGGGCGCGACTGTTACCCAACGGGGAGATGCCTGGCTTGCTCAGGCCTCCTTCGCAGGGAAATAGCCCTATTTTTTTTGGGAAATGCCCATCTGGGTGGGCGCAAGATCATCGATGGGGTGGTGGAACCGCTCGAAGACAAGGCCTGGTCGCCGATCGTAAAGAAAAGACCGGTTTGATCCCATCGCGGCCGGGAAAAAAGGGCCGGTCGCGGGCACACCTGCCACCGACCGGCCATGGAAGCACCCGCCAGGAAAGGTCCCCTTGCAATGGCGCTCGAAAATGATCTCGTTCTCATTCATTTAGAGGATCAACCGGTCCTTTTTGCACGCATCGAGGAAATACTGCCGGATGCCAAACCCGACTGGTACCATGTCAGACTGCTTATGCTGCAGATACCCCCGCAGCTGACCACCTGGATATTGAGAGATGTGTATATCGACGGCCAAGAATTCACCATGAACGGGAAACGTATGCGCTTGGAAAAAGTGATTCCGCCGAGCGAAATCGAGCAATCACCAGCAACCGACACGCCCCAGCCACCATCGCCGCCGCGATCGGGCCGCGGCCAGGTGATTTCACTCAAAGACCTTAAGAAAGAATAGCGCCGGCATCCGCCTTTTCGCCGGAACGCCGGCGCCATAGGACGGCCAAGCGACCGGTCAGCGGGGCCCATCCACGGCCCCCATGATGACCACCGATGGCCTTTCGCACCCGTCCCGATTATGCCCTCATCGCAACCGCCAAAATCGATTCTGTCAGCCTCGCGGCGAACCGATATTCCGGCCTTCTATATGGATTGGTTTATGGATGGCATCGCCAGGGGATTTTTCGAGGTCGTCAACCCTTACAACCAGAAGCGGCGGATCGTTCCGGCGCGCCCCGGGGATACCCACAGCATTGTTTTCTGGTCCAAAAATTTCGGCCCCTTTTTGCGCGGCGATTACGATCGCAAGCTGCAACGACTTGGGTACCGGTTGCTCTTTAATTTTACGATCAACGCCCCCTCGCCGATGCTCGAACCGCATGTCCCGCCGTTGAAGGAACGCATCCGGCAGGTAAACGAACTCTCCCGGCGCCACGATCCGGAAGCCATTCGATGGCGTTTCGACCCGCTCTGTTTTTTTCAGCGGCACAACCGTACCGGTACCTACAACAATCTCGTGGGCCTGGAGCCGATTGCCGACGCACTGGCCGCTGCGGGGATTCGCCGTTGTATCACCAGTTTTGTGGATCGGTATCGCAAAATCCAAGCACGTTTGCCAAGCGCCGGCGTTGAATTCATCGACCCGCCGGCAGAGGTTAAACATGACACGCTGCTTAGCATGGCGGCGCTGTTGGGCGCGAGGGGCATCGCGTTAGGGCTTTGTTGTGAAAAATCACTTCTGGATGCCCTCCCGGCAGATGCCGGTATCGGGCCTGGCGATTGCATCCCGGGCGCCTTGCTGGGGGCCCTCTATGGCTGGGACTTCGCCCAAAAAAAAGATCCCGGACAGCGCCGCTCGCGCGGCTGCACCTGCAACGTGGCGGCCGACATCGGCTCCTACCGCCAGCAGCCATGCTATCATAACTGTCTGTTCTGCTACGCCAATCCAAAGGATCCGGCATGCTTGCGCTAGCCCCTTCGAAGACCCTTGGAGGGGCATGCTGGGGGCCTGACAAACAACGGCACCGCATCCGTAAAAGGCTTGCTGGGAGCGACAGAATGCCAATAATGAGGGGGGGGCGCGTCCATGAAAAGTTTTTTTGGCTGGCGAGGCCCTTGTGCTGAGCCCCCGGGAGCCATGGGGACCGACGTTGAGAAATGACCGCTTCCGATTCACGGTCTGACCAGACCACCAATTCATCCGCCGGGGGCCACCGCTTTGGCCATCTGGAACGCCAGCCAGCCTTGGGCGGCTATGGCCGTCGCGACCGCCACCAAAGCGATTGAGACCCATGCAAATCGGATCGATCAGACTGGCCAACAATATCCTGTTCGCCCCGCTGGCGGGCATTTCCAACCTTCCGCTACGCCTGCTGGCCAAGGAGGCCGGATGCGGGCTGGTCTATACCGAGATGGTCAGTGCCAACGGACTGGTTTACGGGTCATCCAAAACGGCCCAACTGATGCAGACGGTCCCTGAGGAGCATCCCCTGGCGGTTCAACTCTTTGGCGCCGATCCGGCGATCACGGCCGAAGCCGCGTGTCAGGCGGTGGCCGCCGGGGCCGCGATCATCGATATCAACTTCGGATGTTCGGTGAAAAAAATCGTCAAGACCGGATCGGGGGTCGCCCTGATGCGTGTGCCGGATCGGGCGGAAGCCTTGCTGAAAGCTGTACGAGAGGCGATTGGCGTGCCGCTGACGATCAAAATTCGCAGCGGTTGGGACGCTTCCGGAAAACAGGCCCTGGAAATCGCCCGTGTGGCCGAAGCCTGCGGCGTCGATGCCTTAGCCATCCACCCGCGCAGCGCCTCCCAGGGCTTTCGGGGCCAATCGGACTGGTCGTTGATTGCCACCCTGAAGCGGGCCCTGAAGATCCCCGTGATTGGCAATGGTGATATTGTCACCGCGGAGGATGCCTTACGCATGCTGTCGCAAACCGGTTGTGATGGCGTCATGATCGGACGGGCGGCAATCGGCAATCCCTTTATCTTTACATCCGTTCGCGCCCGCCTGGCAGGCAAAAACCCGGTCGCGCCCACGCTCAAACAACATTTCGCTGTCATGAAGCGTTATCTCCGGGATTCGGTCACCTATCTGGGCGAACAACGGGCCTGCCTCATGATGCGCAGTCGCCTGGGGTGGTTTGTCAAGGGGCTCTACAACAGCGGTCAGTTTCGGAAGGCGATCACGCGCATCAGCACGCTCCAGGAGGCCATGGCCGCCATCGAGCGCTATGAATCCATGCTGGCGGAAAGGCCCGAGAGGCATGAAGCCTTCGGTCCCGCCGGCATCTCCGGTGTGGATGAAAAGCCCAAATGGTGAGCATTTCGCTGGCCGGCTGGGGGATGGGCGAACGGTCTGCCGGCTCCCATCGGCGGACTCGGGGGCCAGCGCCGGGGCATGCAAGGCCCGCGGGTGTGGCATGCCAAAAAACCTATCGCTCGGGCAAAACGAGACTGAACTCCTCAACCGGGACGTCTTCGATCATGTTGGCCTCGGAGTGGTCTGGATATACAGCCACAATTTGCAGACGCCCCACCCGCTCGCCGGTCAGAAAAAATTGCTGGTTGTTGAGGC
>JASFFM010000404.1:0-4124 GCA_050124295.1 Desulfobacterales bacterium
GGCAGATCCATTTCCATCAGCCCTCCATCATGGCCTGCGCCAACATCTCGAAGGTCTGCGCCACGCCGTCACCGGTCTTGGCGCTGGTCTCGATGGTCACGATCCCTTGCTCTTTCAGCTGTACCCTTTCCGTGTCCGTGATTTTCCATTCCGCAGCCAGATCGCTTTTATTGAGAACGAAAATGACCGGCACCGGACCGGCATTTTCCAGGGCCCGCTGTTTCAGCTCGAAGGCCGTGTCCAGGGTTGCCCGACGGGTTCCATCCACAACGATCAGAAACCCCGAAGCACCCCGCAGGTACGCGGTTCGCACGGTCTGGAAGGCATCTTCACCGTGAATATCCCAGAGGATCAGATCGATGGGCCCCGAATCGAGGACCAGGGTTTTTTTATCGATCTTGACGCCCACGGTGGTCTGGTATTTATCCGAAAAGATGCTGTGGACATACTGACGCACCAGACTGGTCTTTCCCACCGCAAAGGCCCCCAGCATGCAAATTTTCTTTTTCACCATGCCCGTGTTCTTCCCTTTCTCATTCCGGATCCAGGTGCACTTTGAAAGAGACACGCCGGTTCAGATCGCGGCGCTCTTCGGATTCTTCGGGGTGCAGCAGTTCGGATGCGCCCACGCCTTCGATTGTCAGGTAGCGCGGGTCGACCCCCAATGTCAACAAGGCCTGCCCGACCTGCTCGGCACGCTGGCGGCTCAATTGGCGGTTAATCGCCTCGGTACCGCTGGCATCGGTGTGGCCGGTAATAACGATCCGCAAATCGCGCTTGATAAGCGCGCCCAATTCCTGGGCCCGGCGGGCCAGTTCGGCGGTTTGGGCCACCAGGGCCTCCTGGCCGGGGGCGTAGGTGCTGCGGCCCAACAGAAAGCGAATGGTCGTGTTTTCGATTTTCAACCTGATATCTTCCAGCGCAAGGCTTTCGGCACTTTGCAGGCCTTCCATCTCAATGGCCCGGATGCCGGGCATTAGCGGTGCCAGCCGCTGGGTGCCTTCGATCCATGCATGGGGAGCCACGCCCGTCAGGACAAGTATGTCGCCGCGCAGTTGAAAGCTTACCTGGGCCGGCGGATCGAGGCCCTGGCGGGCGCGCTGTAAAACAAAGGCGGAATCCAGGGCATAATAGGGCTCCCAGCGAACCGTCGCCCTTTCGGGATCGAAGCCGGCCGCGGCCATCAAGGCCAGCGGATCGCCGGCCAGCGGGTCGCGCAACCCGGTGAGCGTAATGGCACCGTTGCGGCGCAGGGCCTGGGTCACAACGATGCCGGGCTGCTGTTGCAGGTCTTCGATAAATTGGGTCCATCGACGGTTTGTTTGATAGGTGCGGTAGCCCCACCAGACGGACAAGCCGAGGATCAGCGCCAGGAGAAGCCAGATCCAGGGTGAAATGCGTGTCTTTTCGGCTTTTAACTTCGATTGCAGACAGGCGTTCAAATCGTCGTCGAGCGCGGCAAACGGTGTGGTGTCGCCGTCGAATGCGTCAAGGTCATCAAGCTTTTTCAATTCCAGCCGATTAAGGACATCCTGCAGCTGGTGACGTAATCCCATCGGTGGCGTTCCCCGGATAACGGCCGCCAGGGAAGTCCGTTCCCCGCGCTCGACCCACACACTGCGGTCATTGCCCACCCGCAGGGTGTCGATACCGGCCTCCGCCTCCACGCTGAAGGAGTCCTGGATAAAATCCTGAATGGCCGTCAGCATGCCGGAAACCAGATCAGGATCCTGCATCGCCGTGGCTTCCGCCACCACGTGATTCAAGACCAGTCCGGTCTGGTTGTGAATCAGGAAAACCTGCTCGACCTGATAGACCAGGGAATGGAGTAGAACAACTTCGGCAAAGGGCCGACGGGTTCGTAAGGCTTCCAGGCGCCATTGGAAACCCTGCCAGGAAAAACTATGGTTCAAGATTTGATTGAAAGACTGGATCATGCCCATGATCGTGGCCGAGATGGCCTTGCGGATACCGGGACCCATCAAGGGGAAAAGCGCGTTGGCGAGCACCTGGGGCTTTTTCTGCACCGAGGCGCGGATGGCCTCCTCGACGGAGGGTTCCAAGGCCTTGGCGATCTGATCGTCGCGGCCCGCGCGCAAAACCATAGCTTCGGCGAGGTGCTGGCTGATCTCGCGCGTGCGCACCTCGGGATCGTTCAGACGGGACTCCAGACGTTCGAGCCGCTCCCCATGGGGACCGACGATGATATCCCGCAGCGCGGTGATATCACCCTCGGTTTCCGATGGGTTGTCTTCCGGGGATGGTAAGGGTTTCTCTGAGGAGGTCGCGTCTGCCAATGGCATCTCCCAACCAGAAATGATGGCTTCGAGTAGAGATGAAGGGTATCGCAAAACACATCACGCCGACCCGCGCGTTATCAGGCGCAAGGGGATGTCGCCAGCCTTCGTCGGGGGCAGGTTATTGGGCCCTGCTTCCCGTCACTCCGTCTGCGGTAATTCAAATTCTTCCTTTAATCGAAGCGCTACTTCCATGAGCATATTGGCCAGTTCGACGCGGTCTGTTTTCTCCAGCCGTAGTTCTTTGACGGCCTGTTCCAAACCGGCGCTGATGGCCTCGTGTTTGTCGTGGATCTCCTCCAGGAGGTTTTTAGACTGCTGCAACAGTTGCTCCTGCAAATCGCGCTGACCGGCAACGGTTTTATCGCTCAGCTGGCTCAGTTTGCGGTCCAGTGCCCGACGCGCATCATCGATTTTGCCCACCAGCGTGTCGGTCGCCTCCAGGCGTTCATCCTGCTCGGATCGCATTTGATCGGTAAGACTGGCCAGCTCTTTTTTAACGTAATTCTCCAGCGATGCCATGGCTCTCTTGGTTTCATTGCGCAACTCAGTGACCTCCTTTTGGAGGGCCGATTCAATGGTGGAAAATTTCTGTTCGTACTGCCGCTCTTTGGAGCCAAAAAGAATATCTCGAATCTTGTCGATATTCTCGGGTTCGGCAGTCGAACCCCGATTCTCTTGCCCGGTTGAATTCTTTTTCACGGATTTTTTTGACGCCTTTGCCATTGGGGGCCTCCTTGTGGAAAGATTGGAGCCGGATCCGGGTGTCTCAATTGAAGTCGATCATCGCGTATCGAACACCACCCATGGGGTGGTTGGTGATCTTATCGGCGCCTAATCGCAATCCCAGAGCGCATGCCTACGGTTTTCAGATGAGACCAAGTCGGACGGACGGAGTAGTGGCAAGAAGTTGGTATAATTAATGATAACGAATGGTTATCATTTTAAAATATGGTTATTGGAGCCGTGTTGCCGCCAGCTTGGCGGGCAAACGCGCTGAAAAACGCGCGCCCATGATCGGGGAGCAATTGCGCGTATTTCTACCGCATGTCATAACAGCATGTTATTATTATATGATATTTTAATAGAATCAAGAAAAATGATGCTCCCTGAAGGGAGAACAAAGGACCTGTCGTACCCCTTCGCCAGAGGATATGCTCATCCCCAGCGCCGCATCAAGGCCATATCGGAATTCACTGCCAGCCCGGATATTGCACGCCCTGGAGGCCTTCCTCTACAGGGCATTCCGGAGCGTTGCGGTGCGCATGCGGCCGCCAGCGCCTGATGAGGCCCCAAAGAATTGCCGGTCATCACATTGGTCGCAACCTTCCGTTAAGAAACGCAACCGTTGTATCCCAACAAATGGCCATCATTATGTTCATGAAATGCTCGGGCGAGACTCATTTTTGCGCAATCCGCCGGTCAAATGATATTAGGATATAGGATCGAGAAGGTCTGCCGTTATTTTCACCAAACCCCACTAAAGATTCTGAATCTGTCTTGACAGCCTGAACTTCTCTCGAATACAACTAGGGGCAACTTTGTCGACGCACCCGGAAAATCAGAATCACCGAGCGACCGTTTGGGAGGCTCCGGTCGATTGCCCGCTCGCCGTCATCGGGATTCCGTCAGTGGCCTCGCATTTGACCATAAGGGAGGGAATGCCATGCAATTTGTGGATTATCAAAACACACACGCCATGCTGATCGCCACCGTCGAGCAACACCGCAACCGTCCGGCCTATCGCTGGTTCACGGCCCCGGGCCAGACGGAATCTGTGACCTGGGGCGAATTTTACGACCAGGTCCGCCAAGTTGCCAAAAGCCT
>JASFFM010000405.1:0-4123 GCA_050124295.1 Desulfobacterales bacterium
GGCAAGCAGCCCTACGACAAAGTCAACAAGAACCTGACGATCCTGCATCTTTTCCCGAAAGGTAAAGACGATAAGGACGCCTACTGGAAGGGGTATGACTGGAATAAAGCCATTGCCTACGGTCAGAAATATGCCGGTCTGCCCTATTCGGGTGAATACGACTTTGTGGAAACCAGCTATGTGTATCCCACCACCCACATGGTGGCACCCAAGGACAACGTGGTGGCCTGCATCGAGTGCCACAGCGCGGATGGGCGCCTGGCATCGCTGGCGGGATTTTACATGCCGGGCCGGGACGGTTTTAAAAGCATCAATGTCTTCGGCTGGATTCTGGTACTGGGCACACTGGTGGCCGTTTCTTTTCACGGCCTGGGACGCGCCATTTCCAGAGGCCGTAAGGAGGACTGAAAATGACAGGCAAGAATATGGTCAATACCTATCTATATACACGCTACGAACGTTTCTGGCACTGGCTGCAGACGGCCCTGATCACCGTTTTACTGGTGACCGGTTTCGAGGTGGACGGCCTCTTCACGCTGCTGGGATTTAGAACCGCCGTCGAAGTCCATAATTATGTCGGGCTGGCCTGGCTGATCGCGTTTGCCTTTTTCGTTTTCTGGATTCTGACCACCGGTGAATGGAAGCAGTACGTGCCCACGACCAAAAAAATGTTCAACGTTATTCACTACTACATGTTCGGTATTTTCCGCGGCGACCCGCACCCGGTGCCCAAAAGCAAAGATGCCAAACACAATCCCTTGCAGCGCATCGCTTATCTCTCCGTGGCCATGTTTCTGCTGCCGGTCCAGATGATTTCAGGTTTCCTCTATTGGGGCTACAACTCCTGGGCGGCCTGGGGCCTGGATTGGTTGAGTCTATCGGTGGTCGCGGCGATTCACATCCTGGGTGCTTTTGGCATCTTGAGTTTTCTGGTCGGGCATATTTACATGACCACCACCGGTCACACCCCTTTTACCCATATCCGGGCCATGATTACGGGTTGGGAAGAAATACAGGAAGGCGTCGAGCTGGAAGACTGGGAAAAACGCCGCCGCAAGGGTCGGCAAGCCGCCGCCGAGAGCGAGGCGCCACCGGCGCAATCTTGACGCGGCCATCCATATCCGAAAACGGCCCGGATATCTTCCGGCCCTGTTTCCCCCCAGACAGCACCGCGCTCATCCGGTGCTGTCGGCATTTTTTTAGCACTGTGGTGCGGCAATACCCCTTGTCCGTTTCCCCGAACGGATCCCGTCATATCGCTCATGCCAAGATTTGAGGCAGTGGCCTTCCGGCTTGGCGGCCCGGTATCCATGTTGGTCCCCGGCCTGAAATCGACCGGTGCGTCAAAGTCGCCCCCCCTTTGTTTCCCCTATTTCATGATTAGATTCTCCATTAATTAAGCAAACCTGTGCCTTCCCAAGGGGCAAATGATTCTGGAGGTGGTATCATGTGGGAATACTCGGACAAGGTCAAAGACCATTTCTTAAATCCGCGCAACGTGGGGACCATTGAAGACGCGGATGGCGTTGGCGAGGTTGGTTCGCTTTCCTGCGGCGATGCCTTGACGCTGTATTTCAAGCTCGATGGCAATGGTCGGATTGTGGATGCCAAGTTTCAGACCTTTGGCTGCGCCAGCGCGATTGCTTCCTCCTCGGCCCTGACGGAGATGATGATCGGCAAGACTCTGGAGGAGGCCGAAAAAATTACCAATGACGACATTGCCAGCTTCCTGGGAGAATTGCCCAAGGAGAAAATCCACTGCTCCGTCATGGGCCACGAGGCTCTCGAAAAGGCCATTGCCTGCTACCGTGGGGAGACTCTGGCCGAACCAGAGGGCAACATCATCTGTGAGTGTTTCGGTATTACGGATCGGGAAATCGAGTCGGCAGTTCGCGATCACCGTCTGACCACCATCGAAGACGTGACCGGTTACCTCAAGGCCGGCGGCGGATGCGGCAATTGCCATGAAGACATTCAATCCATCATCGATCAAGTTCAGGGCAAACCCGTGTTCATTCAGGCACAGACACCGCCGCTGACCAACATTCAGAAAATCCGTTTGATCGAGGAAACCCTGGAGCGGGAAATCAAGCCCGCCCTGCGCCAGGACGGCGGCGACATCGAACTGGTGGATGTCGACGGCACGCGTGTCATGGTCAAGCTGCGCGGAACCTGCGCCAGCTGCAAGGCCTCCCCGGTGACCCTTAAAAACCATGTGGAAGCCAAACTTCGCGAACTGGTATCGCCGGAACTCGTGGTGGAGGAGGTTCGTTCATGAAAATTATCTATGTCGACAACAACGCCACGACCAAAACGGCCCCCGAGGTGGTGGAGACCATGTTGCCCTATTTCAGCGAGCGCTACGGCAACGCTTCCAGTATGCATAGCTTCGGTGGCGGACTGATCGTCGATATCCGCAGGGCCCGCGCCCAGGTGGCCGATCTTATCGGCGCCCAGCCCGACGAAATCCTGTTCACCAGCGGCGGCACGGAAAGCGATGCCACCGCCATTCATGCCGCTCTGCAATCCAACCCCGGCAAGCGCCATATCGTTACCAGCCGGGTGGAGCATCCGGCGATTAAAAATCTTTATGAACAGTACGGGAAAAACGGTTACCGGATCACCGTCGTGCCGGTCGATTGTGACGGACGACTGGACGAGGCCGCGCTGATAGCGAGTCTCAGTGATGACACGGCGATTGTCAGCATTATGTGGGCCAATAACGAGACGGGTGTGATCAGTCCAATCGATGCCTTGTCCCAAGAAATCCGCGCCCGTGGCATTGTCTTTCATACGGACGCCGTCCAGGCGGTCGGAAAGATCCCGATCGATTTGTCGCGTACCGGCGTCGACCTGCTGTCCATGTCTGCGCACAAGTTTCACGGGCCCAAGGGAATCGGCGCATTATACATTCGCAAGGGCACCAAGTTTAAACCCATGTTGGTGGGCGGTCACCAGGAGGGTGGCCGGCGGGCGGGAACGGAAAACGTGCCCGGGATTATCGGGATGGGCAAAGCCTGTCAATTGGCCGGGGAGCATCTGGGTGACATGGGCACCCGCGTGCGCAAGTTGCGCGACAGGCTGGAAAACACCCTGCTGCAAAATGTTCCCCGTTCCATGGCCAATGGCGGCCCGGCGGAGCGCCTGCCCAACACCTCCAGCATTGCCTTCGAATACGTGGAAGGTGAAGCCATTTTGTTGATGATGAACGAACACGGGATCTGTGCGTCTTCCGGATCGGCCTGCACTTCGGGATCTTTGGAACCATCCCATGTACTGCGGGCCATGGGCGTCCCTTTTACCGCGGCGCACGGATCTATCCGCTACAGCCTGAGTCACTATTCCACCGCCGAAGAGGTCGATTATATTGTGGCCCACATGCCGCCGATCATCGAGCGGCTGCGCAATATGTCACCTTTCTGGAAGCAGGCCGCGGAAGCGACCACGGGGTAGTGTTCGCAGAATTCGCCTGGGCCTTCTTGGCGGGTCTCGCGCGCCGGTTCGATCAGATCCGGGAAACCGGCCCTGGGCATGCCATGGCATTCAATCGCTCTGCTGGGAGGGGATGATGGCGGCTTCAAACCTCGGGCGAACGCGCATTGACCGAGCCCCGGGAAGACGTTTGGGCGCCGATAGAGCCTGGATAGTTATGTGCAAACGGGTCCCGCTTTTCTTCGGGACCCACGTGGCGCAAGGCCTGCCCTCGCCGTCCCGAGGATAACCTTTTTAGCGTGGAGATGGGCCGTCCCCACGGGCATCGACACTCATTCCGATGGGAAACCCTTGAGAGGCCTTCTCGCCTCACGCGCTTAGGCCCTTAGGGCGATGCGGTATTTTTGGTTGAATTTGACAGGATGGTAGGACATCTTGGCCTTGCGCAACCCCTCATCCCCGAGGTCCTGCTCCCGGTTGACATAGCGAAAGCGTCCCTCCAGGCTTTCCAGAAACATCTGATTGATGGCCTGGTAGATGCCCTTGTGGGCCGGGCAGCCCTTCTCGAAGTGGATCACGACTGTATCCCCATCCAGAGGTTCTGCAATGGTGTAGGCGACGATCATATCGTCGACCACAATGGCACCCCCCAGTAGCTCCGGAAAGCTGTCCCAGTAGACAAAAACCCGCT
>JASFFM010000406.1:0-4111 GCA_050124295.1 Desulfobacterales bacterium
GCGGTCGCGCGCCCGAGCTTGTTGCACCGGTCCGTCGCCGGATGACCGCGGCCGGCTGGCAGATGGTGGCAACCGTGCGAACATGCTCTGCCGGACATGCAAGGGATGAAGTGGCGCCATCGCTGGCCACGCGCGTCGATCTGATCGTCGTCATCGCCGGAGATGGCACCCTTTGTGACGTATGTAGCGGGCTGTGCCGGGCATCGTCAGGTCTTCCCATCGGCTTTGTCCCCACCGGCAACGCCAATGTCGTGGCCCGCGAACACAAAATCCCCTTGCAGCCCGGACCGGCTATCGATCTTCTGTCCGCCGGCAGGGTTCGCCGGCTGGACGTGGGCACACTCCGATTCCATCCGCGGGCGGCAAATTTGGATTTTTTTTTGGCCATGGTCGAGATCGGCTTTGGGGCCCAGGTGGTCCAATTCGCGCATCGGCTGCGGGCCGGCGGGTTGAATGCCCTTTACCGCCGATGGGGCGATCCGGTTTATGCCGCAGCGGCCTTGGGAGCCCTGGCAACCACCACCGAGACGGGTTTCCGGCTGTATCAAGGCCAGGCGACAAGGCCCCGTTATCAAACGGCCGCCATCGTCGCCAATACGCAATGCTACGCCAAAGGCTGGTCCATGGCGCCCTTGGCGCGCATGGACGATGGGCGGTTGGATCTTGTCACCCGCCGACGATCCGGTCTTGCGGTTCTCCTGCGCACGTTCTTCGCCGCCGCGCGAAGACACCGACCACCACGATCGTTCTGCGATTATCGACAGGGGCGACGCTTTTGTTTCCAATCCGATATCCCCATGACGATTCAAGTGGACGGCGACCCACAGCCCGCTGCAACGTGGATGGAAGTCGGTGTTTTACCAGGCGGCTTGCGATTGATTACGCCGCCCTGACCATGCCTGACCTACCCCAAGGATTGAAGAGGAGAAAAAAGGGAACGCTATGGGAACAACCTTGCAGGAATACCTGGATTTTGCCATTGCCACCGCCCACGCCGCCGGTCGTTTGACCCTGGGTTTTTTTCAAACCGATTTGCGCCCTGATTTCAAAGCGGACGACTCACCGGTCACGGTGGCCGATCGCGAGGCCGAAGCCCTGATCCGGCGCCGGATCGAGAAACGCTATCCCCGTCATGCCATCCTGGGAGAAGAACAGGGCGCCAAAACCGGCGATGACAGCGCTTTCCGCTGGATCATCGACCCCATTGACGGCACCAAGGCCTTTATCCGCGGGGTGCCGCTGTATGCCGTACTGATTGGCCTGGAGATTGAAAAACGCTGTGAGGTGGGGGTGGCCTATTTCCCGGCCCTCAACGAGATGATCTACGCAGCTACAGGCGGGGGCTGCTTCTGGAATGGCCGTCGCGCCCGGGTGGCACCGACAACCCGCCTGGACCGCGCTTACACTGGGTTTACCGGTGCCGGCAGTTTCAGGCCGGCGGGCCGCTTCCAGGCCTGGCAGCGAATACTGCAAGCAAGCTATCACAGTGTCGGCTGGTCGGACGCCTATGGGCATGCCCTGGTTGCCACCGGCCGGATGGAGGTCATGCTGGATCCTGTCTTGAACCCTTACGACTGCGCCCCCTTCCCCCCAATCCTGGGGGAAGCCGGCGGTTATTTTGGTGACTGGTCCGGTAACGAAACCATCTATGCCAAGGAGGGCTTGAGTACGACCCGGGCGCTGCTGCCCCAGGTGCTCGAGCGGCTTCAGGCCGATCGCGATTGACACGCGATGCCGCCCCCTGCCGCCCGTGACAAGACAGGCCGCGGCAAATGCCGGTGAAGCACCGGGCGGCCTCCTCCGGGAGGTTTACCGGGATGTCGCCCTGCGCTTGGGCTCACCGAGGCGAAGGGAATCAGGCCTCCTCCAATTGCGCCGCAAATGGGATTCGCCGTGACCTGGCGCAGGACCTGAAATATGATATCCTATCGCGAGTTAGTAACCCAAAGGGTTGCGTGGCCCTCGCGATCCGCGCTCAGGCGGTCGCCGGCCTCATGCGGCTGGTCGACTTGCCCGAAGACGGTTGCCGTGGCTTGGACCGCAAAGACGTGCCATGCATCCTCGGCCAGGCCCGCCGGTGGGGCATACCGACCATCCGTATCGCGCTTATCGCCGCACGCAAAGAAATGATCGACGGGTATCGGAGCCCGGGCTTCGATCCCGGCCCCATCAAGCGATGCGCGACCTACTCTCTCCATGTCCGGTTCATGAACGACGCCAGGCCGGCAAACGATGGCTGAAAGTCACCTAAAAGAAGGCGCCCGGGAGAACAACCCATGTCTCTGACGATTCGCCCCTATCGGCCTGCTGATCAAGCTCAGGTCATCGCCCTCTGGGAGAACTGTCAATTGGTGGTCCCGCAAAATGACCCCATCGCGGATATCCAAACCAAAGTTGCGTTCCAACCTGATCTGTTTTTGGTGGCCTTAACAGCGCATGGATTGGTCGGCACGGTGATGGTCGGCTACGAGGGTCACCGGGGATGGATCAATTATCTGGCAGTCTCTCCCGAGCATCGACGCCGGGGAATCGGCCGCGAACTGATGGTGACGGCCGAGATGAAATTGCGACAGCTGGGTTGCCCCAAAATCAACCTGCAGGTGCGCCGTTCCAATGCGGCCGTCATCGATTTCTATCGGTCGCTGGGTTTTAGGGAAGACAAGGTGGTTAGCCTGGGGAAACGTCTGCCAAAGTAGCCCGCAGGCATCATCGGAAGCATCGGTGATCGATCTGTCGGGAGGCCCCGGTCGACGGGCAACCAGAATCAAGACCGTACCGCCCAGCGCACGCAGCTTCGCCCCTGAAGAAAACAGCCATCAAACCGTCATCGATCCACGGTTGGATCGAATCGCGCAGGTGGAAGCCCCCTCCCTCGAAGGCCAGCGGGGTCTGCCAGAAACTGAGGTAGGCCTCACTGAAACGCGAGTTGGCCAATGAAAGGGTGACGATCGCCGCTAGCAGCAAAACGGCGCCGCCCGCGGCCTCCACATGCGTGAGATGCTGAAGGGGATTTGTAATAAAGCGGATCGGCGTTTTGGAAAACGGCGTTTGGGGTGACCTGGGTTCGGTTCCCCAAAGTCCTGCCTCGGTAGGATAGATAATTTAGGCCTCGGCCTCTCCAGGGGCATGCCGCTCCACGTTTGTTCGGCGCCGGGTCACGATCAGGAGCGCCATACCCATGACAGCGCTCAGCAACGATGCGATCATGATACCGATTTTGGCATGGTCCAGCAGGTCACCTTCCAGGGCCAGACCGGCAATGAAAATCGCCATGGTGAAACCGATCCCGCCCAGCATGCCGCCCCCCAGCACCTGAGCCCAGCTCACACCATCCGGTAATTGCGCCAACCGCGTCTTGACGGCCAACCAACTGAAGCAGAAAATACCAATCGGCTTGCCCAACATCAGGCTCAGTATCGTGGCCGTAGCCACCGGCATGGTCACATCCGCCACCTGAACCGCCACACCGGCGTTGGCCAGCGCGAAAAGCGGCATGATCAGAAAGCCCACCCAGGGATGCAACTCGGTTTCCATTCGCTCGAGGGGCGAAAGGGTGCCGCGCGCATAGCGCTCCATCTGGCGAAGTGTGGCATAGCGATCGGCCGGATTTCTCCAGCGATCACCCTGCATGAAGTGCAGGGTGCGCTGGATCATGAAGTTCAATCGCGCCCTTCGAACGATCCCCCTGGTGGGGGTTAGCAGACCGAGAATGACGCCCGCCACCGTAGCATGGACCCCTGATTCGTGAAACTCTATCCATATGCCGATGCCTAAGAGAAGATAAACGAGACCATTACGCACCCCGATTTTGAGCAAGAGGATAAATAGTCCGATGCCCAGAAAACTGAGACCGAGGGAGGCCAGATGAATATCTTCGGTATAACCAATGGCGATGACGAGGACGGCCCCGATATCATCGGCGATGGCCAGGGAGAGCAGCATCACACGCAGGCCGTTGGGAATCCGGGGACCAATCAGCGCCATACAGCCGACCACGAAAGCGATATCCGTGGCCATGGGGATACCCCACCCGCTTTCACCGGGCATCCCCCATTGCTGGAACAGATAAAATCCCGCTGGAACGACCATCCCCCCGATGGCCGCGGCTACC
>JASFFM010000407.1:0-4102 GCA_050124295.1 Desulfobacterales bacterium
GTTTTCAAATACAGGGCCCATCGTTTTTATGCTCTGATTCTCGATCGGATAGCCCATGCGCCCTGAAGCGGTCCAATTTTTGGAGCCATTTTTGCAAAAGGGCCAGCATGCCTCACTCCAGAGCCAGCCATGGATATCACCCCTTCATCCCATCCTAAACGACACCTGATCGTCTTTTCGAAAGGGTTGCCAGACACGTTGGCCGCAACCTGCCGTAAGGACAGGGAACAAATTGGCATCAATGGTTTCATGCCATGTTCGGGGTAGGGTCCACGGTGCCGGGGATCAAACGCGGCAACGGCGGGACCGGAGATCCGCTCCTTGGCGATATCACTGCCGTGAGCGGGTAGGACTAGAATAGGTGGCGGGGGCAAATGGCTACCGCAGGTCACCATGACGGCCACCCGCTTCATGTTGGAAAATTAGCCCCGCGGAGGGGGATTAGGACTCCTGAACCCGGCGGGATCGTTGGCGCCGTCGCTGACGCCGCTCCGGGCGAAAGCGCCGTTCAGGAAGGTGTATCGCATAGGAGAATTGGCGCCGGTCAATGCCGGAACGTCGCTCGACCCTTTTGAGATTGCTCTTCGGGGGCATGCTGATCCCAGTTTGTTGCGGCCCCATCGCCATAAGAACCACTCCGGCAAGTTGCCACAGGATACATCCCAGCATGGCGAGCACTGGCAGGTCAGTGCCCGGCCATGCGGGACGGCTTGATGAAAAATGGGCGGGCCAAAAGGGATCCGCAGCCTGGGCAACCTCTGTCGCCTGCGGTAGAATCATGAGTAAAAGGGCGGGTATGACCCACGTCAATCGCAAAATGTCTCCTCTAGCATTTCAACAGCCAAGAGCGCAGCAAAAGCAATGCCAGCAATCATCCCCACGGTCTCCGAAAGTAAATCAACAATCTCATAATATTCAATATTTAAGCCTAATAATTAGTTTGCCCGTGCTTGGATGGGGATCGAAAGTGAAAAAAATCCCCCTTTTTAGGGAAAAGCGTTTCTCTATCCATGAGGAGTGCATTTCCTACTCCAAGCCGTGAAAGGTCCCCCTTTGATTGACCTTGGGCGGGAAAAGGCCGGAACCAGTTCAATCCATGGCAACAATATCCACATTAGGATTGCCTGGCCTGTCGTTGCCTGAACCCGACCGGCCACAATGGAAGCACGCCGAAATATCCCGCTTTACAAAAAGACAAATGGCTCCTATTATAAGGTCAAATGACCATGTTGCCGCGGAGGACAAAATGCAAATTCAATCCCTCGGAATCAAAATCAAAAATGTCGATGGTATGATCGACCTTCTCAAAGAGGGCTTCAGTCCTGATCAATTCGATAAATTGAGAGACACCCTGGAGGTGACCGACAAGCGTTTGTCATCCATCGTCAATATCAACAAGCGCACATTAAGCCGACGACGGGCCGCGGGCCGGCTTAAAACGGATGAATCCGAGCGCTTGCTGCGGGTCGCCAAAGTCTATGACAAGGCCCTGGACGTATTGGAGGACCAACAAGCGGCCAAAGAATGGCTAAAAGAGCCAGCCCGGGGTCTGGGAGGACGAATTCCGCTCGAATACGCCGACACTGAGCTTGGGGCCCAGGAGGTCCTGAACTTGCTCGGTCGAATCGAGCATGGGGTTTTCCCTGGATGAGGATTGTCGCCTGGCGCATCGTTAAAAAACAACACCAGGACAATGCCTTTAGCGGTGAAGGGGCCCGATTGTATGGCGGCCGCTGGAATCCAGCCGGGACCCCCTTGATCTACACGGCGGAATCCATCTCGCTGGCAGCCTTGGAGATATTGGTTCATCTCACCAGACGGCAACTGCTGCGAGATAGCTTCGTGACCATCCCCATCACCTTCGATCCCCGCCGTTCCCAAAGCTTTGATCGAAAAAAACTGCCCCCAGATTGGGCCCGCTTTCCACCGCCCGCCTCAACCCAGGCCATCGGTCTGAATTGGGCTTCGGGACGGGGTTCGGCCGTCCTGAAGGTGCCAAGCACCATTATTCCGCAGGAACACATCTACCTGATCAATCCGAAACATCCGGACTTTGCAAAAATGACCATCGGCACTCCTAAAAAATTCATTGTCGATCCCCGCCTGGGAAATGCGTGATGCATAAAATCGCAACGATGATGGCCATCATCGAATGTGTTCGGATGGCGGATTCCGCGAATCGTGATTTTGTGCAGGGCTCGGCCGGCATCCAAGCGGGATTGCCCCGGCATGGTCGTTGAGGAAGCATGCACACCTTTATTCGGCAAGTTTATCGGTTGCGGGCCCTTTAGGTCCCCCGGGGTTGTTGCGACGGGAACACGATCGCCGAGAGCGTCTGCAAAGGTTCCTTTGCGACATTCTACGGGGATGGGCGTCCCCGACCCCAGAAGGATGCTACCGGGGGTTGGGCGTGTGCCCCCCAGGGGTTGGCGATTGAATCAAACCAACAAGCGGGCGATGGCTCCCCAACGATGACTGGCAAACGTGAACTTGGCCAAACGGATCGATGTGAACGCGCGACGGGTTCTCCAAATCCTCGCAGGGGCATTCCCGCATCCCATGGGAGGGGCTCAAGGGAAGGCCCGCAGTCCATTTTAAGACGGCCCGGCCCCTGAATTTAGCGCCGCCGCGAATAACCGGATTTCCCTTCCCGTCGGTGGATCCACGCTTGGCGGTTCGATGCGGATGGACGATGTATCGATCCCCAGCCGTTGGGCGGCCTTGAATGCGCTGGCAGCAGGATTCTCCGTATTATCCCCGTAATGATACGGGTCGTTGCTAATACTGAGATAAGACAGCCCTGCGGGGGCAAGGGGTTTCAGCCAGAGTTCGGCGTCATCGTCCGCAAGGGTGCCGTAGGCGCTGGGCACCCCCCCACCTTGAACCCTTTGGCATTGGCACGCCGGATACCTTCCACCAACAGGGGGAAGAAAAGGAACGGCTGCCCACTTTCGTAGAATATCCACTCGATGGTGCCGATCATCACGGCCTCATTCAGGACCTGGTTGACCTGATCGATGGTAAAGGTACCCCCCAACATGAGGAATGCTGTACAAAAAGCAGTGATCACATTCGAAGGTGCAGGTGTACGTCAAGATAAAATGGATGCCGGTTAACATGCAAATGCCGCTCCTTTCTGCCCGCCTACCGAACACCGCCTTACCCGGTCAATTCCTTTATGACTGGGACCCAAAAGATCTTCAAGTAGTGCTGGTTATCCCTATCACTATAGTTTCCAGTCGCCCTTGAAGCAGGTGCCCTTGGCGCTTTTGGCCTTTTCCTCCGCCTAGGCTTCCAGGCCCATCTTCTTGATCAGGCACAGGTTGAATACCTTGGTGTTGTGCAGGACTTCCGAGGCCCTGTTCGCATAGGGGTGCAGATGTTCGCGGGGAAAATCCCCGCACGCGAAGCAAAAAGCAACCCCTTTCTGATCGATGCAATTGTAGACATTGCAGGGCTCCTGGCGGCCAAGATTCTTGATCGCGCCACTCTGGCTCCGGCAACCGTCGCAGTAGGCCTTTTCCTCTGGCATGTTCAGCCGTTTGGCGATCGTTTTTCGCAACCCCTCATTTTCGTTGGCCAGATACATGGGGCCGTTGAAGCAATCCAACCCACAGAGGGCGGTCATGTCATGATAACCCACTGGTATCCCCTTCCACAATTAATTCGGTAGCCAATGTTTCCTCTGAACGCTTCCCACCATGTCAGTCGGGCGCCATTGTCAAAGTTTCACCATCCTGTGGAATAATGGTCTTGATCAAGAGCCCCGCCTTATCCAGTACGTCCTGCAGCTGTGCCCGGGTCACCGGGCAGTGGTTCAGCGCTTCGAGATGATTGGCGATCACCTTCCCCAGCGCCGTCCGGATGAAGGCGAAGACTTCCTCCAGGGGCATCAGAATCGACCGGCCCACATCAAGACGGGCATGGCCGGCGGCCACGACGGCAAGATCCGGATGCAGTTGTGTCAGTACGCGTTCCACCGCCTCGGAATAGACCGTCTCGCCACTGATGAAGATGGAAGGTTCATCGGGCGATTGCAGGAAAAAACCCGCCCCCTTGGCCATCAGGTGATGCACCCGCCATGACCGTAACGGGCTGGAAT
>JASFFM010000408.1:0-4085 GCA_050124295.1 Desulfobacterales bacterium
AGTGCCGCCGCCGCAGGGGTATTGGTCTCCTCCTGGATGGGCCGGGTACCGTACTGGATCAACTCGCGGAACAGGACATCCAGCGTATCGGTGCTGCAGCGCAAACTGCAGTTCATTACGATACGCTCCGCAAAATTGCGCAGCTGACGCACATTGCCGGGCCAGCCGTAGGCCATCAACCGCTGGAGATAATCATCCGGAAGCGTTATGGGTTCCAGGCCATGGCGTTCGGAAAAATGGCGGATGAAGTAATCCAGCAAGAGCGGGATATCTTGCTGGCGCTGACGCAATGGGGGGATCTGCAACCGCAGCACATTTAGCCGAAAGAAGAGATCGGCCCGGAATTGGCTTTCCTGTACCGCGATATTCAAGTCGCGGCTGGCAGCCGCGATGATACGGACATCGACCGGGATTTTTCGGTCCCCGCCGACGCGCATGACTTCCTTTTCCTGCAGGACTCGCAGAAGACGGATCTGAACGGCCTCGGGTGTCGAATCGATCTCGTCCAAAAAAATGGTGCCTTGGTGGGCAATTTCGAAGCGGCCGGCTTTGCCGCCCTTTTTGGATCCTGTAAAGGCGCCCTCTTCATAGCCGAAAAGTTCGCTTTCCAGCAATTGTTCAGGAAGGGCGGCGCAGTTGACCGATACGAACGGTTGATCGGCGCGTTGACTGAGGCTGTGAATGCCATGAACAAAAATCTCCTTGCCGGTGCCTGTTTCCCCCATGACCAGAATGGTCGATTCGGTACCCGCGTACTGCCGGCCGATATTGACCACGTCCCGCATGGCCGGGGAGGCATGAATCAGGTCGTTCAGATCGTACTTTGCCACAAGACCTTTCGACAAGGAGCGCCGAACCACGTGTTCGGAACGCATGACGTTGCCGATATCACGGAAGGTTGAAACAGCCCCGATGACGCTGCCCTCCAGGGTCACCGGCCGATAGTTGAAAACATAGCGCTCCCGGTCGACGCTTGCCAGGCGGTCATGGATCGGCTTTTTAGTCCTCAGAACCTGATCGATGGGTGAGTGGGGGATGATGCCGGTGATGTGGTGGCCTTTGACCGCCTCCCGTTCGATCTTCAGCGTAGCCGCCGCCGTGGCATTCACGGTGGTGATGTACCCGTTTTCGTCCACCGCGATGATGCCGTCCGAAGCGGCATCGATGATGGCGTGATAACGCTGGGCGGTGGCCTTCTGGTCCCGCGCGGTCAAGGCGATGGATTTAGCGTCTTCGATCGTCGCCGCAATGTCTTCGTCCGACGTTCGGATCTCGATAAACTGGATGCCGTAAGCTGCGGCAATCTGCTGGGTGACGCTCCCGCCGACGACGATTTCGCAGCCTTCCCTGCGAGCGGTGGAGATGGTTTTTTCCAGACTGCTTTTGTCCTCGTAGACCCTCTGGATAAGCTCAATTTGAAGCAGGTCTTCTATGAGGCCGAGGCCGCTCCATTCCTCACGAAAAACCGGAAGCAGGATTTTCCGGCCCAGCGTGACGGCTTGCTTGAGGCTGCTCAGGATGTCGAGTGAGCGGTGGGGAAAGGAAAGCACGGGAATGCGCAGGTTCTCCCGCAGCAGGTGGGCGGTGCCACGTCGGCTGATAATCGTTTCGACGCCGTTGCGGACCATGTCCAGGGCGATGGGAATAGCGTCGTCCAGGCCCTGGGTGTTGATGAAGATCTGGTCCCGCTGCCGGGCGGCCAGAATCTGGACGCGTTCGATCAGGGAATGGCTGGAGGCGAATATACCGATGCGGATTTTTCGTTGTTGCATGTCATCCTCCTCCAGAAAAGTTGATCGCAGTTTAGAACATATCGTTACATTTATGAAACTTAATGTCAATTGTGTTTAACGCGATCCGAAACGACTACCTTGTGGGCTTCGGGAATGGTGGCAGTGAAGAGGTATTCTTGAAATACAATTTGCTTTTTACGGTTGGCATAATTTATGAATCTCATGTCAGGCCAAATGCTTTTCTCCGGCCGCCAGCATTCTTCGGGTCCGCCGGGAATCGCATCCATTCCATTCATTATCGACATAGCCTGTTGGGGGGGCACCCGTGCCCCGTTAAGTATTCAGGCGGGGAGGACAAGGGAGGGGGCCGGGCAGTGCAGGTCCCACGAGATGTATCCACCTGTTACACGTGAAGGAGGTTTCCCGATGAAAAGATGGTTCAGCATGATACTGGCAGTGGTGTGCGCCCTGGTGTTGATGGCGCCGGCGGTCCAGGCCGAGACGGATTTTTCCGGTGAACAGATTACCTGGATCATTCCCTTTAAAGTTGGTGGGGGCAGCGATGTCTGGTCGCGGTTGTATGCACCGTTCTTTCAAAAATACCTGCCGGGCAACCCGATTGTGGCCGTCAAGAACATGCCCGGCGGCGGCAGCATTACTGGCGGCAATCACTTCCACACCCGGGTGCGGGGCGATGACGGTTTGACGGTTTTCGGCTCCTCGGGCTCCACCAGCTTTCCCTATCTTTTGGGCAATAGTAAAGTGAAATACGACTTTGCCGACTATCACATCGTGTTTGCCTCACCCACCGGCGGGGTGGCCTACATCAAACCGGATATCGGGGTAAGTTCGGCCGCTGATCTGAAAGGCTTCAAAGGCGAACTTGCCTATGCTTCCCAGGGGGCCACTTCCCTGGACATCGTTCCGCTGCTGGCCTTCGACATGCTGGGGCTCAACGTTAAGGCGATTTTCGGCTACAAAGGCCGCGGCGGCGGCCGGGTTGCCTTTGAGCAGGGAGAGGTCAATATCGATTACCAGACCTCGACGGCCTATATAAAGAACGTGCGCCCCCTGGTGGAGCAGAAGCTGGCGGCGCCCCTCATGACTTGGGGCGTTCTCGACGACGACGGGAATTTGGTACGCGATCCCATCGAGCCGGATCTGCCCTGTTTTCCCGAAGTCTATGAAATGGTGCATGGCAAGAAACCCTCCGGCCAGGCCTGGAACGCCTGGAAGGCCTTTATGATCGCGGGATTCGGTGTTCAGAAAGCCATGTGGCTGCCCAAGAAAACCAAACCCGAAATCGTGACAGCCTACCGCGACGCGGCGGCCAAGGTGATCGCCGATCCGGAATTCCAGAGCGTCGTTGACAAGAGCCTCGGGGGATATGCCCAGGTGGCGGGCGAGAAAGCCCGAAAAGCCTTCGACCAGGTGCTGAGCGTGTCCAAGGAAGACAAGGCCTGGGTCCTCAAATGGATCAAGGACAAGTACGACGTTGAAGTAAAATAGCATGCTGCGGCGGCCGGTCTGGCAGCAGACCGGCCGGCCTTTCCCGGCGAGCTGATTCATATTCACCTTAACCAGCAGGGAGACTGGAGCACCTGCCTTTCCTGCGATGGGAAATTGCCATGGAGGCCTTCTTTAGTTCCCTTACCACGTTGTTGACGCCTTCCCATTTGCTGCTGCTGGTCGGCGGTGTCATCCTTGGGCTTTGCGTTGGCATTCTGCCGGGCCTCGGCGGTATCGTCGGGATGACCATATTACTGCCGGTGATTTATGGTATGGATCCCCATAATGCCTTTGCCCTGCTCATCGGGATGGTAGCCGTCATCCCGACCTCGGACACCTTCCCGTCCGTCATGATGGGCATACCCGGATCGTCGGCTTCCCAGGCCACCATCATGGACGGCTATCCCCTGGCCAAGAAAGGCGAAGCCGCCCGGGCCCTGGGAGCCGCCTTCACGGCATCCCTGACCGGCGGTCTTATCGGGGCCACCGTTCTGACTCTGATCATTCCCATTGCCCGCCCCCTGGTACTGGCTTTCGGCTCTCCCGAACTCTTCATGCTGGCCGTGCTGGGCATGTCCATGGTGGGTGTGCTTTCCGGTAATCAGCCCATCAAGGGAATCATCGGTGCGGGGATCGGTCTCATGCTGGGGGCCATGGGGGATGCTCCCGCAGTCACCGAGTACCGCTATACCTTCGGTCTCGACTATCTCATGGACGGCATTTCCCTGGTCATCGTCGGGCTGGGTTTGTTTGCTTTTCCGGAGATCATCGATCTGCTGATCAAGGGACGGCCGATTTCGGAAAAAGCCGAACTCGGCCGCGGGTGGCTGGACGGCGTCAAGG
>JASFFM010000409.1:0-4081 GCA_050124295.1 Desulfobacterales bacterium
GGCAGCACCAATCCCCTGGGGCGTCGGGTAAGGATCGGCAGCGAGCACTATCGTGTTTTGGGCGTCATGGAAACCAAAGGCCAGATGTTGGGGTTCGACCTGGACGATGCGGTGTTCATTCCGGCCGGCCGCGCCCTGGCGCTTTTCAACCGTGACAGCCTCATGGAAATCGACCTGTTGTATGCGGAGGGATCGCGTTCCTCCGACGTGGCGCGTCGTGCACGGCAGATGCTGATCGAGCGACACGGTTCGGAAGATTTTACCATCGTCACCCAGGATCAGATGCTGGCGGTGCTGGGTTCGGTGCTCAACATACTCACCATGGCGGTCGGCGCCCTGGGGAGCATTTCTTTGCTTGTGGGCGGGGTGGGGATCTTGACCATCATGACCATTGCGGTCAACGAGCGCAAATCGGAGATTGGCCTGCTGCGCGCCCTGGGGGCCGGTCGGCGCCAGATCCTGTCGCTTTTCATCGGCGAGGCCATCGTGCTGGCCAGCCTGGGCGGGCTGGCGGGCTTGGTCATCGGTGCCGGCGGCGCCTGGCTGCTGGGGGAGATCGTGCCGGCCCTGCCGACCCACACCTCTTGGCGCTACGTGCTGCTGGCGGAAGCGTTGGCCGCCATGATCGGCTTGCTGGCCGGGGTCCTGCCGGCCCGCCATGCCGCCCGCCTTGATCCTATCGAAGCCCTGCGTGCGGAGTAGAATCGACACGGCTTATGGATCATCGAACCCCTCTGCCTTTGGTGGAAGCCCCGGAGAAGTTCCACCGATCCTGGTTACGTCCCTGTCCATCTGCCCTGTATGGCCGATCAATAGATCCGTGACCCCTGTGAAGATATTCGCCATCCATGCCGGTCGCGCCGGCGGTGTCACCGATCATTTTTAAAACGATTCTCATAATGCAACCCGCGATCTGATCGGCCGCTCATACCGCAAGACAAGATTTTCGTCTCCAACGCCTGAGAAACGGCTCGATGCCAAAGCCAGATTCTTGGAGCGTTTCGAATGCCCGGAGTGAACCATTTCACAGCGGGCCAAGGGGCTGGCACGATGAAGGTCAACCGGGGCAAGATTGGCTGCTACGGGGTTTTATGGCATGCGATCCTAATCGTCGTTTTGAATCTTCTCCAGCGGATATCCAGAGCGCGCCACAGGCTTATCCCCTCGACACCATTAAACGATCCACGGGAGCTTAAATCCCCACGATAAAGGTCGCATCATGCATGGTCCACGCGCATCCACGGTGAGCTCGTAACAGGTGATGCGGGATGCGTATATGTCCCATTCGATTGCCGGCACCTGAGGACCGGGTCTGGTTCGTGGACGCGCGGCCGTCGACAAAGAAGGATCGAAAATCGCTGGCAGCTAAATGGTGGTCGTGAGACTTGTCTGCCGTGGATCAGCGATTGGCGGCAATGAAAAGCGGAATTGAGGACGGGCAAAGCGCATTCACACGGCCCAGATCCTTTTCCGCGCAGTAACCTTTGGTCATGTAGCCGGCGGCTAAACCCTCACGCGTGATGACCTGCAGATGCGTATGATAGAACCAGTTGCCGTTTTCGTGGAAGTCGCCGACGGCCGCGAAACCTTCTCCGGCGGCAACAGGGTTTCCGATCTGCGGCAGCCGGTCTCGGCAGAGGTGCCCATAAAAGCTGTAGAATGTTTCAAAACGCCGGTTGACGTGTTTCAGCAGCACATATCCGCCGTAGTTACCTTCGCCGGCTTCGTAACCGGTCGCTTCCACAATCGCATCCAGGGGCGAATGCAATATGCTGCCCAGGGGCACGATGACGTCCAAACCCAGGTGGATAAAACGCTGCTCGGCCACCATCTGGGGGCAGTCCGCCAGCAGGGTGTCGCGCTGTTCGAGGTAGGGGGCCAGTCCCCAGCGATGGTTACCGCGGGCCATCTCCGCATCGAGCGCAGCCTGGAGCCCCTTCTGGTCGCGGGCCTCGAGACCTGCGAGCAGTTGGCTGGCCGGAGACAAGTCCGCCACATAGGGATCACCTTGGAGGTCGTTGAAAATCGGACAATGCCGAACCGCAGGGCTGTAGAGCAGGAATGGGTAGATCATATTCACCTTGGAATCAGCGCCTTGAATCTCTTTAGCACAGGGCAAACGGGGTCGTTTTCTTGAGTCCTGCCACCGGGAGGATCGGATGGCCATCCTCGGACGCGGCCACACCGGCCGGCCATGAAAAATCAGGATCCATGCCCCGGTAGTAGGCCAGCGTATAAGGATTCAATTTCACGGTCAGGTGTCCATCGACACCTTCGATGGCGGAAGTCAGACCGAAGTCCACCTCGCCCAGGGCGGTGGCGATGATATAACGTGGGATTTCGCGGCCGCTGCCGTCGCGGCGCACCCGTGTGGCGATATCTACCACGTCGTTGAGATCCACGGGATTCTTTTCATTCCAGGATGTCTGCACCGGCAATCCGGCCAGGTAAAGGTGATGAAATTCGATACCGGCGCGGCGATAGGCATAGGCCAAGGCATGGATGTCGTCGGCCGTGTCGTTGATCCCCCCCAGCAGCGGGGTGTTGCCGTAGACGGTGATACCGCGGTTGTTGAGCCTTCGGGTGATACGGGCATGTATTGGACGTATGTCCCCGGCCTGCAGAAATTGGGTTTCGATCTCGAGCCTCAACGGGTTGACGATGCTCAGCCGGTTGAGATTGCGCAACCGGTCGATGACCAACGCTGAATAGGCTTCCGGTCGGGCGGCGAATTTGAAGCTGCGCAGCCGAACGGCATTCACGTGGGGCATCTCCTTCAAAACGGTGATGATATCGGGCATACGATAGAGCATCTCGAGGGCATCGTTTTGGGAAGCGATGATCACGTCGGTAATGCGTTCGTCCCTGCGGATATAGTCAAGGTCTTCAATGGGGGTTTGGGCGTCGATGGCGACGCGTGTTTGGTGCAGGCGGGCGATGGTGGACACACCGGTAGGGACGATGGAATCCTGAATACGCTGGTCGGCCGGCAGATCAACCGGGGCATCATCCCATTTAACCTCCGGCCTTGACCCGTCGGCGTTGCGTGGCGGTCTTGCCCCCAGAAAAAGGGATGGATCTCCCATTTGGGCCATGTACTGGATATCGATGGTGCCTTCCGCATTGACCCTTATATTGGTGAGCCGGTCGGCCAGGGGGGCAAAGGATTTGAAATCGTCTGGGGTGTAAGGACTGCGGATCCAAACGAAATCATCGTTTCCCACCACCGGTTCGACGGCCCAGCCGCTGGTGTGCCAATCCATTTTGCCGATGGGGGTGGCCGTACAGATGCGGGGCATCACGCGGTCGGAGAGGTGGGCTCGAAGGTAGTGCGCCGCCGCCAGTCCCTTGGCAATGGGGGACCAGTAGACGCTGTTGCCGTGGATCGGGCTGCAGGGGATATAGATATAATGCAGTTCGGCCCCGGCCCCCCTCAGCAGATGGAATAGTTTCACCAGTTCGGGGCCGGTGTCGTTGCAGTTATTAAGGAAAGGTGTCTGGACATAAACCGCGATACCGCTATTGACCAGGTCGGTGATGATGTGGAGGCTTTGGGGTGATATCTCGTCGGGGTGGATGAAGTGGGTGGCCACCTCCATGCGTTTGCCCCGTTCCTGGAGTTCCAGATTTTTACGTTTGAGATAGGTGAGGTAGGCTTCGTCATCGGCCAGAAACAAATGTGGATAGTAGGCGATCGATCGGGTGGCCAGGCGAAGGGTTTGCACCTGATCAATGGCCATAAGGCCGTCGATGGCAGCGGCCATGTTGGCGCGGCTCATGAAAGGGTCGCCGCCGGTGATGACGATCTCTTTGATGGCCGGCGACCGACGGACATGTTCGACGGCGCGTTGCACGTCCGCAACCGAGGGATTGGCCTCGTTGCGCGATTCCTTGTGCTTGCGGAAGCAAAACCGGCAATATACCGGGCAGCTCATGTTGAGCAGGAAAATGACCCGGTTGGCATACATCTGCTCCAAAAGGCCCTGGTGGAACTGACCGATCCAGGTGTTGGTGTGACCCACCGAATCCAGTTCCTGGACGAACGGCAGATACTGGTAGGCCACATTGCCGGATACCCGCA
>JASFFM010000410.1:0-4074 GCA_050124295.1 Desulfobacterales bacterium
GCGTTGGTCTTCACATGGGCCATGTCGTCCACCTGACCCAGATCGGCCGAAAAAGTCACCACGTCGCAGGCATAGGTTTCGATGAGCCATTTGAGAATCACCGAGGTGTCCAGTCCCCCCGAATAGGCCAGTACCACTTTGCTTACGTTGACAGCCAATTTGATTAAACCTCCCTTGCAAAAATGTCGTCCAGGCAGGCGATCAAGGCGTCGATTTCACGGATCGCGATGATCAGCGGGGGGGCAAATCGCAGAACATCCCCCTGCACACAGTTGATGATAAAACCACGCTCCAGGCAGGCCTTCACTAGTGGCGCGCCGTCTTCCTGCAGTTTTAACCCCAGCAGCAGGCCGCGGCCGCGCACCTCGACAATCCGCGCGTGGCGGCCCTGCAGCCACGCGAGCCGCTCCCGGAAATAGGCCCCGGTGCGGGCGGCCCGTTCGACGAGCGCCTCCTCCTCCATGGTCTTGACCACCGCCAGGGCGCCGGCCGTCATGATGGGGGTCCCCCCAAAGGTGGTGGCGTGGGAGCCCGGTCCGAACGCCTGGGCCACTCCTTCGCGGGCCAGCATGGCGCCGATGGGAAGCCCGTTGCCCAAAGCCTTGGCCAGGGTCATGATATCCGGCACGACGCCCTCGTGTTCGTAGGCGAAGAGTTTTCCGGTGCGACCCATGCCGGTTTGAATCTCGTCCAGGATCATGAGCGCGCCGTTTTCATCACATAACTGGCGCACGGTCGCCAGATATCCCGGATCCGGGCAGACGATGCCCCCCTCGCCCTGGATCGGTTCCAGCAAAACGGCACCCACCGTCGGATTCAGTTTGCCGCGCAGGGCTTCCGGGTCGTTGAAGGGCACGAAATCGAAACCTTCCAGCACCGGCGCGAACCCTTGGCGAATTTTTTCCTGGCCCGTGGCCGACAGGCTGCCCATGGTCCGGCCGTGAAAAGATTGCTGCATGGCGATGATGCGGTAACGGTCGGTGGCGCCACGATCGAAAAAAAATTTGCGCGCCAGTTTGATGGCCGCCTCGTTGGCTTCGGTTCCACTGTTGCAGAAGAACACCCGATCGGCAAAGCTGTGGTCGATCAGCCATTGGCCCAGTTCGACCTGAGGCCGGGTGTAGAAGAGATTGGAAACGTGCAACAGTTTGCCGGCCTGTTCGGCTAATGCGGCCTGCACGGCCGGGTGCGCATGTCCCAGTCCGCAGACCGCGATCCCGGCCAGAAAATCCGTGTAGGCGCGCCCCTCGGTATCCCACAGGGTGGCGCCCGCGCCTTGGTCAAAGACCACCGGCATCCGGCTGTAGGTCCCCGCCAGAACCTGCTCGGCGGTATCGATCGTGCTCTGGGTCATTCCGTCACTTCCGTTCCGATGCCGCTGTCGGTGAACAACTCCAGCAACAGGGCATGCCGTTGGGTGCCGTTGATGATGGGAACCTTGTTAACCCCCTCCCCCAGCGCCGCCAGGGCATATTCGATCTTGGGGATCATCCCGCCGGAGATGGTGCCTTGGGCAATCAAGGGCTGGATATCGGCCCGGCGGATGGAGGAGATCAGCCGGCCCTGTTGATCCAGCACCCCGTCCACATCCGTCAGGTAAACCAGCCTTCCGGCTTGGAGGGCCCGGGCGATGTGGCTGGCCACTAGATCGGCGTTGATATTGAAGGTCTCCCCTGCGGGCCCCGTGCCAATGGGCGCCACAATGGGGATAAACCCCTCGGCCGCCAGGGTGTGGATGATGTCGGGCCGCACCCGGGTGACATTGCCCACCAGACCCGGATCGATGATCTCGGGCGGTCCCTCGGCCGCCTCCTGGGCGACGATATGCAGCTTCTCCGCTTCGATCAATCCACCGTCCTTGCCGCTCAGGCCCACGGCCCGGCCGCCGTGCCGATTGACCAGGGCCACGATACTTTTATTGACTTTGCCGCCCAGCACCATTTCGACCACATCCATGGTGCGTGCATCGGTCATGCGCATGCCGCGCACGAACTTGGGCCGGATGCCCATCTGGTCGAGCACCTGGTTGATCTGGGGGCCGCCACCGTGCACCACGACGGGATGCAAACCGATGTACTTCAGGAGGGTGACATCACGGGCGAAGTCGTCCCGCAGCTGGGGGTCGACCATGGCATGGCCCCCGTATTTGATGACGATCGTCATGCCCGCAAAGCGGCGGATATAGGGCAGGGCCTCGATCAAGATAGCGGCCACATGGGGGGGGCGCTGGATATCGGCAGATGTCATCGCAAGACGTCCTTCAAAGTGGTTGACGGTCGTATCTCAGCATTCGGAATTCATCATCGTCCGGGTGGCGGAAGATCGTTTCCACGGCAAGAGCCCCTTTGCACACCGAAGGCCTCCTTGCCTCCGCGCCACATGGGGCAGCCCTTTGCGATGCTGATTGCTCAGGCCTGAAAATGATTGAATGTCTCCTGAAACGCACCGCGCTTGCGCGCCCATGTCGGCGGGTTTGGCCGCTGCCGACATACGATCGCTTCCGGTTCGCGCCCCCTCCCCCGCGAAAATGCGATCATAGGATGTAGCGGCTCAGGTCCTCGTCGTCTTTGACGCTCTCCAGCCGTGCGAGCACGTATTCTCGGTCGATGGCAATGGTTTTGGGGTCGATGTCGGGCGCTTCGAAGAGAATGTCTTCCAGCAGGTGCTCCATCAGGGTATGCAATCGCCGGGCGCCGATGTTCTCCGTACGCGTGTTCACCTCTTCGGCAATGGCGGCAATGGAGCGCACGGCGTTATCGGAAAAGGTGAGCGTTACGCCTTCCGTCTCCAGCATGGCCTGATACTGCAGCAGCAGGGCGTTGCGGGGTTCCTTGAGAATCAGGTAAAATTCGTCCTTGCCCAGCGAACTCAACTCCACCCGGATGGGAAAGCGTCCCTGCAATTCGGGAATCATGTCCGAGGGCTTGATCGTGTGGAAGGCGCCGGCGCCGATAAAGAGGATGTGATCGGTCTTGACCGGGCCGTATTTGGTGTTGACGGAACTGCCCTCGACGATGGGCAGCAGATCCCGCTGAACCCCCTCGCGGGAAACATCCGGACCCTGACGGCTGTCCGAGCCCACAATCTTGTCGATTTCGTCGAGAAAGATGATGCCCGACTGCTCCACCTTTTCGATCGCCGTTTGGACGATCTTCTCCATGTCCACCAGGCTCTGGGCTTCCTCCTGGGTGAGGATCTCGCGGGCCTGGTGCACTTTCATTTTGCGCTGTTTGGTCTTTTTGGGAAGCAGTCCGCCCAGCATGTCTTTGAAGTTGAATCCCATCTCTTCCATGCCGGTGTTGGAAAAAATTTCCACCATGGGCGTGGAGCGGTCGCTGATGTTCACCTCGACCTCACGCTCGTCCAGCTTGCCCTCCTTGAGCATGCGACGCAGCTTTTCACGCGTGTTGGGTGAAATATCCCGGGGGGCTTCGGCCGCGGTGCTGTTTTCGTTCGTCTCGGCCGGTCGCAGCTGAAAACCGCGCGGGGGCGCCGGTTTGGGCAGCAGGATATCCAGCAGGCGTTCTTCCGCCAGTTCGCGGGCCTTGGGTTGCGCTTCTTCCTGGGCCCGGGCCTTGAGCTGGTTGATGGTCAATTCCAGCAAATCCCGCACCATGGACTCCACATCGCGACCGACATAGCCCACCTCGGTAAATTTGGAGGCTTCGACCTTGTAGAAGGGTGAATCGGCCAGCAGCGATATCCGGCGGGCGATTTCGGTCTTCCCCACGCCGGTGGGCCCAATGAGGATGATGTTCTTGGGTGCGATTTCATCGCGCAGTTCGGCGGGGACGTTCTGCCGCCGCCAACGGTTGCGCAGGGCGATGGCCACCGAGCGCTTGGCCTGGTCCTGCCCGATGATGTATTTGTCGAGTTGCCGGACGGAATCGGCCGGTTTGAGCTGTTCCATGTTCTCCCCAGTCCTGTGGACGGGTCGCTGGCGATCACCGTGGCGATCGACCGGTTCCCTCCCGCTCAGGTCTCCTCGATGGTCAATTCGTGGTTGGTGAATACGCAAATTTGCGCCGCGATGTTCATGGCGGCCTCGACGATTTCGCGCGCCGTCATGCTGGT
>JASFFM010000411.1:0-4073 GCA_050124295.1 Desulfobacterales bacterium
ATCGGGGCGCCACTGAAGAGCTGATCGCTTGCGGCTACAGGGGATCGAATCAACCAGCCGCCGATCTCGAGGCATCACGATTTGCGGTGAGGGCGCCCGAGCCCTCGATGATCCGGCCTTTTGCCCGGAAACCGCCGAGAACCCGTTCCCAATGAAAAGGGCCCTTGGACTTATGGACCGAAAAAAAAAGATCGACGATTTTATTCAGCGAGACCCCTTTGCCAGGCTCTTGGGAGCTGCGATCGAGATCGTCGAAGCGGGCCACAGCCGGGTCACCTTGACGGTGACTGACGATATGGTCAACTTTCACGGTATGACACATGGTGGTGTGGTTTTCGCCCTGGGCGATATGGCCTTTGCCGCGGCCAGCAACTCCCATGGTCAAACGGCCGTCGCCTTGAACGTGGCCATCAACTTCTTGCGGCCCTCCCAGGCCGGCGATCGTCTCGTGGCCGAGGCCGTGGAGTGTCATCGGGGTGGCCCCACGGCGCTTTACCACATATCGATCAAAAACGAAGCGACCGGCGAGGTCATCGCCAAGAGCCAGGATCTGGTCTATCGGAAAAAAGAGTGGTTCGTACCGGAAGAATAACCCGCGGCAGGACCACCCTGATCCATCGCCGTTGCCGTGTCCATGGACCGAGAAACATGCGGCCAGGGCCCTAGATGACACCAGCCCCGATCCGGGCGCGGATGCGCCGCGAATTGGAAGGCCAATACATTCAGCACCGCGGGGGACGGGAGGGAATGCCCTACGGGCCGGATATGTCGCCTCGCGTGCAGGCCGTGGCGCTGTGGGCGGCACGGAAGTTTTTGGGCCAAAACGGCTTCGAAGAGCTGATCGATGGATCCTGTGATCTGGCCTCACGGTTTGCCGAGCGATTGCAAGCACAAGGGTTGCCTGTGTCGAACGAGGCGGTCTTCAATTAGGTGCTGGCGGCCTGCGAAACACCTCACGCAACCCAGGCAAAGCTGGACCATATCCAGCGTTCGGGGGTCTGCTGGTGCGGCGGGACGGTCTGGGAGAACCGGCCGGCCATCCCAATCAGCGTCTGTTCTTGGGCCCCCACGGCGGACGATAGCGATGCCAGGGTCAAGGTTTTTATGCGCGCCAGAGAAGAGGCTTTTCCCTAAGGACAACCCCGGAGCGCTCTCGAATCACGGACGAATGTTGATTTGCGGAGGAGATCGAAAACAACGATGAAACCTGCCCCGATCAAAGACCTCATCACGATGGAAGATGTTGATAAACCCGATATACGGGTCGGTACAATTGTGTCGGTTGCGGAGGTCACGAACTCGAACAAGCTCATGAAACTGACCGTTGACCTGGGTGATCACACCCGCCAGATACTGGCCGGGATCAAGCAGGAGCGTGATCATCCTCGTGAGATCGAGGGCCAGCAGGCCCTGTTCGTTGTAAACGTGCCTGAGAAGACGATGGCCGGTGAGGTATCCCAGGGGATGCTCTTCGATATCGGCTATGCCGACGGCCTTGTTCCTTGCCTGGCCCAACCGGAAAAGGCGGTGCCCAATGGCTCAAGAGCAGGGTAGCCAGCCCTGACAGCGCATCCAACGTCTCGCCGTGCGACCATCCGATCGCGTCGTCAATCGCTTCCCAAGAGCGCAATGACAAAGAACCGCGACCATGGAAACAACATCACCCGGAAAAGGCGGAGATCGTTTAACCGCTGGCCGGGCGCCGTTTGCGCCCCTATGGCGCGATGGAAATCAAACCCTGATCCAAATCTTTACCCGACGTCCGGTTGGCCGGAGACGATGGCTGCCGCAGGGTCGTTAGGGCCGAAGTGCTCCTGCCGGGCAAAGGACCCAACGGTGAATGGATTGTCGCGTCCTGGGCCGGGAAAGCCAGGCGGACGATCCCTGCCATCGATCACCGGAATGGGCGCGAAAAACGCCAAAACTTCCATCGGGCCGAACCGGCTTTTCGGCCCGATGGAAGGCAACGCATGCCGCACAAAGAAGGCCCGCGCACCCCGACGATGGCGGGCGGTTCTGACAAGGTTCGATAAGCTACAGCCACTGGGGCCACGACCCCGCTGGTCCCAAACGAGCCAGATTGTTTTTCCTCGGGCCTCCTGCTATGAATCAGGCAGGCGGCGCAGATATTGCCGTTGGGGCGGAGATACAGACACAACCACCGATGGACATGCCAAGGGTGCGACATGAAAACCCTCGAATGGATTTTCATCCAACTTCTGCCTTCGGTGGGGTTCGTCCTGGCCCTGGTTCTTCTTTCCCATATTTTAAAACAGCGTCGATCGCCCACCAGCACACTGGCTTGGCTGATGGCGGTTATCTTTATCCCCTACGTAGGGGTTCCCCTCTATATTTGGTTCGGCGGCCGCAAGATCGGCCGGAAGATGGCGTCCAAACGCATGCTGGCACCCTCGTCGCCGGTAAGGGCCATCGACCCGGGGCTGGAGCATCAGTTGGCCTCTTTGGTCTACAAGGGCGGCTTTCCACCCACCCGGCGCAATCGCGTTCGACTGCTTTTGTCCGGCGAAGAAGCATTCCATGAAATGATGGACCTGATCGAAAAAGCCGAACATGCGGTTTACGTGGCGACCTTCATTCTGGGACGAGGGCCCACCGGCCGATTGATTGTCGATACGTTGGCCCGCCGGGCAGCACAGGGAATCAAGGTTTATCTGCTGCTGGACGCCTTGGGTTCGGTAAAAATCAACCGTCGTTTCCTGGCCCCGCTGCATCGGGCCGGGGGGCGAAGCGCCTTTTTCATGCCCATGTTCAATCTGCCCTTCAGGGGGCGCGCCAACTTGCGCAACCACCGCAAAATGGTGATCGTCGACGGCAAGGCGGCCATCGTCGGTGGGATGAATCTGGCCCATCAATACATGGGTCCCCGGCGAACCGATGACCGCTGGCACGATATCTCCCTGCGGTTGACCGGTCCAGGCGCCGCCCAGGCATTGGAAATATTCCGCTCGGACTGGGAATTCGCCGCCAGTGAGAACATCGCCAACCCGCCGTTGGTCAGCGAAAAAGAAGATGTCATGGCCACCGCAGCCCTACAGTTTATGGCCAGTGGCCCGGATGTGGAAAACGATGCCTTGCGCGAAGCGCTGATGGTCAGTTTTTTTCGAGCCCACCAACGGGTATGGATTGTTACCCCGTATTTCGTGCCTGATGATTTGCTCCTGGAAGGTCTTTGTATGGCCGCCCAGCGCGGCGTGGATTTACGATTGATTACCCCCGAGAGATCCAATCACCGTCTGGCGGACTGGGCCCGCGAGGGCTACCTCTCCCAGCTCCAGGAAGCGGGCGCCCGCATCTATTTTTATCAGCCGCGCATGCTGCACGCCAAGGCTCTGGTCATCGACCGAAGTGTCGCCCTTGTGGGCTCGGCCAATATGGATATGCGTAGTTTACTGCTTAATTACGAAGTTGGGCTTTGCATCTATTCTCCCGAGATCATCCAAAAACTGAGCGGCTGGATGCGGGGCCTAATGAAGACCTGTCGGGAACGCGAACCCCACCACAGTGCCGCCCTGACCATGCTCGAAGGGGTCAGTCGCCTGTTCGCCCCCTTGCTGTAGTCCATCCGGCGGGCGCCTGGTGATTGCCCCGGACCGCCGTGGCGGTAGCTGTCCCGGGGGCTGGGCATCGACAAACGCCGGGGCGGCGCTTATCTTCCCCCAAACATTCCCACGCCGGAGATACCTTCGGCCGATTGCCCCACGGCCATTGGGTCTGGGGTGGAATAGGAGCCTGTTTATGCCCGGAACCATATTTTATCGCCCACGCCGTAAGGTCAGTGATGGTGAGAAGAAGCCTCGTTTCCGTGTCGTGGCAGTGGCCGACAGCAACCTGAAGATCTACAGCGACCACCTGCGGATGAGCGAGTTAGAACATATCGCTGAACGGTCAGGCGCGGAGCTTGTCCTGTTGCGGCGGGGGGTCAAGCCGAAGAAGCGGGCTGAATGAGGGGTATTTCGCCGCCTTAACACCACGCGTGCGCCCGAAGGGATATGACCCCGCTCCGCGCGATACGGCGTTGTCCATAAGAAATCAGAGGTCAGGGAGAATCTGCT
>JASFFM010000412.1:0-4030 GCA_050124295.1 Desulfobacterales bacterium
CTCGGGACACCAGGTGCACTTCGGCCCGCATAGCCTCTAAAAGCCCTTTGAGTTTGGTGATTTTTTCTTCCGTCGAATACGTCGCGATCGGCATGCAGGCCGTGGGCGGGGCCGGTGGTGTTTTGCCCATGGCCGATTGCAGGCGCGCCAGGATGGTTTCACGCGTGGCATCAATCATGGGGCACCCCCTCTTGGTCAGCCAGTTGGTGAAGGCTTTGGGGGGCAAATTGCGGGGCCGTGCGCCCGGTGGTCCAGGCCGCCAGAGGACCCACATTGGGCAGGTGATTGCCGACTTTGGCCAGCACTTTATGATTGAGGGCGTTCAACCGCGGGTGGGAATTGACCAGTGCCCAGGCTTTCCAGGCCAAAGCTTCCAGGGGCCCGCGTTTGGTGCCGTAGCCTTCGACACAGCCATCCTCTCCCTGTCCCACCCCTTCGCGCCGGATGCGCCGGATCAGGTCGGGCAAGGGGATGCGTACCGGGCAGACTTCGCCGCAGGCCTGACACAGGCTGGACGCCGAGGCCAGTTCACCGGCCTTTTCAAGACCCTCCAGTTGGGGTGTAATCACCTCGCCGATGGGGCCGGGATAAACAAACCCATAGGCATGACCGCCGATGCGCACGTAGACCGGGCAGTGGTTCAGGCAGGTGCCGCAACGGATGCACTGAAGTGCTTGGCGCAGTTCGGGATCGGCCAGCATGTGGGAGCGACCGTTATCGAGAATCAGAAGATGAACCTCCTGGGGGCCGTCTTTTTCGCCGGGACGCCGGGGAGAGGTAATCATGTTGAAATAGGTGCTGATCAGTTGACCGGTGGCCGAGCCGGTCAAAAGCCGCAGCAGGGGAGGGACTTCCTCCAGTTTTTCGACCACTTTTTCAAGGCCCATCACGGCGATATGCACCGGCGGTACCGTGGTACACATACGCCCGTTGCCCTCGTTTTCCACCAGGCACAGGGTGCCCGTCTCCGCCACGGCAAAGTTGACCCCGCTCAAGCCCACCTGACCCTGGAAGAACTTCTGGCGCAGGGTTTGGCGGGCAATGGCATTGAGCTCGTCCACATCCTCGGTGTAGGGGGTATCCGGTATTTTCTCCTGGAAGATATGGGCGATCTGGTCTTTGTTCTTGTGCACGGCCGGCACGATGATATGGGAGGGCGGCTCGCCGGCCAGCTGGATAATAAATTCCCCCAGGTCGGTTTCCAGCACTTCCAGGCCCTGCTCTTCCAGAAAATGATTCAGTCCCATCTCCTCCGACACCATGGATTTGCCTTTGACCATCAGCCCGGCGCCGTGCCGGCGCATGATGTTCAGCACCGTGCGATTGGCCTCCGCCGCGGTTGCGGCCCAGTGCACCTGGATGCCGTTGGCCGTGCACTTGGCTTCCAGCTGGGTCAACAGTTCGGGCAGACGGCTCAAGGCCCGTCGCTTGATAGCGTCGCCCTGGGTGCGCAGGGCCTCCAGCTCTTCGGCATCCGCAAACACGGCCCGCCGTTTGACGCGCAGACCGTCCATGGCCGATTTGAGGTTGCCCCGCAGCTGTTTGTCGGCCAGAGCGTTAAGGATATTGGTTTTGAAATGGAAAGGTTTGCTATCATGCATGGGTTCGCTCCCAAATGAATTCGGCGATGTGCTGCCCCTTAATCGATAGCCGGCGGTGCGCCAAAGCCCCGGTGATGTTCATGAGACAGCCGCAATCCCCCGATATCACACGCTCCACGCCCCTTTTGCGAATATCTTCCGTTTTGTCATAGACCATGGCGGCCGATACGGCCGGTTGCTTGACGGCAAAGGTGCCGCCAAAGCCGCAACATTCATCTTCCCGCTCCAGTTCCACCAGTTCCACCTGCTGAAGCTTTCGCAGCAGCGTCTTGGAATCCTCGGTCACCTGCATCTCCCGTTTGGCATGGCAGGAAGAATGCCATGTCACACGAACAGGCGGCCCCTGGTCATCCAGCTGAACCCCCAGCACACGATGCATAAATTCGGTAAGCTCGAAAATACGTTCGGCGAACGCACGCGTCTGCTGCCATTCGGGATGTCCGGCGAACAGATACGGGTAATGGTGCCGCATCATCCCGGCACAGGACCCGGAGGGCACCACGATGGGATAATCTTGGGGGAATGCGCGCAGTTGCTGGCGCGCCACCTGCCGGGCTTCTTCGGAATACCCGGCGTTATAGGCCGGCTGACCACAGCAGGTCTGTCCGCGGGGAAACACCACCCGCAGCCCTTCGCGTTGCAGAAGCCGTATGGCGGCCAGTCCGGCATGCGGATACATGGATTCGATCAGGCAGGTGCCAAACACGTATATGGCTTCGGGTCGTTTGGGGTAGGTGCGCATCGGCGGCATGGCGGTGTCTTTTCCTGACAATGGTTGCCAACAAGCAATCTTCGCAGAGCATGCCAGGCAATGGATTCATATCCCCCCAGCACGGCATTTGGTTTGACGCCAGAGGGGGGCCTGGGGCAGCTCGGTGAAGATCGTTGTCGAAACCAAAGGTGGGTCACAAAAAGGCCCTGGTCAAGGTCCGGTCCCAATCCTTCAGGACCTGGCGCGGGTGACCCGATCCACCAGGTAGAGAATGGACCGGTAGGCGATCCCGCCGTGCAGACTCAAGCCGATTTCACATGTTCGGCTGGTGGAATAGCCTTCCGTCACCTCGGCGGGCAACTGGTCTTTCAGGTTGCGCAACCCGAAGGCGTTTAATTCAGGGACGCTGAAGCCTTTGTCGCCGGCAAAGCCGCAGCAGTTCACATCAGGAAGGATGACCTCCGCCGCACACTTGCGGGCAAGGGTCACCAGTTTGTCTTCAAGACCCATTTTCTTGGCGCTGCAGACCGCGTGCAGGGCCACGGTCCCGGGCTCTGGCTCGAAGACCAGCCGATCGGACAGATAGGTCAGGGTGAATTCGATCGGTTCGTAGAGCTTGAGTGATGGGTCCAAGGTTTCTTTCATGTGGTGGAGGCAGGGACTTGTATCGCACAGAATCGGCAGACGTCCGCCCTCGGAAGCCGCCATCAGGGCCGCCTCGAGTTCGACCGCTTTTTCGGCTGCGCTGCGTCGAAAGCCCTTGCTGTTGAAGGCCATACCGCAACATAGATTGTCCATCCCCTCCGGATAGACGATCTGGTAGCCCGCCTTGCGGATCAGATTCTCGGTGACGTGGACCAGGGATTGCCGTTCATCGTCCTGACGGGAAGGCCCCATGGTGCGGGCGATACAGGCCGGGAAGTAAACCATCCGGTCGACATTTTGATAAAAAGCCCGCTCCGGGCGCGGCGCGGTCGCCCTGGACGGCATGTGCGGGTTCCACTGGGGCAGGCGCTTGAAAGACAGGCGCCGCGCTCCGCGCGCCAGGCCTCCCGTGACGGTGGTGCCCAGCAGTCGATGCACCCGGTCGACCGCCCCCAGAGCACCCCGCATGGTGCCGGTCACCCGATCCATGCGGCCGGCGACATGTCCGGCGATAAATCGCCCGACCCCGCCGGTCTGCCGAGCCCGCAGGTCCTTGATCAAACGACCGGTATCGATTTCCACCGGACAACTCAGGGCGCAGAGACCATCGGCCGCGCAGGTGCGGTCGCCATAGTAGGCGAACATTTTTTCGAGTTCTTTGAGCCGCGGCGATTGGGGTTGCGTGCGCCGCAGCTCGGCGATTTCACGCCAGACAACGATGCGCTGGCGCGCTGAAAGCGTAAAATCGTTGGACATGCAGTTGCGCTCGCAGAAGCCGCACTCGATGCAGGTATCCACAATTGCGTGGGCGCCCGGCATGGGCTTGAACTGCTTGATAAAGATGTCCGGGTCGTCACTGATCATGACATCCGGGTTGAGAATCCGCTCGGGGTCGAAGAGGTCTTTGATTTCCCGCATGACCGCGTAAATCTCGCTCCCCCACTCCTTCTCCACGAAGGGCGCCATGTTGCGCCCGGTTCCGTGCTCGGCCTTGAGCGAGCCATCGTAGCGCTCCACCACCAGGTCGACCACCTCGAGCATGAAGGCCTTGTATTTTTCGATTTCAGCCGGG
>JASFFM010000413.1:0-3917 GCA_050124295.1 Desulfobacterales bacterium
ATATCCCCATGTACCTATCGCAAGACCAAAGTCGGCAGTTAGACACCGCCATCCGCGGGCTGGAAAAGAATACGGGCATCGAACTGGTGGCGGCGGTGGTGGGCAAATGCGACCATTATCCCGAGATTCCCTGGAAGGCCTTTGCTCTGGGAGCCGCTTTCAGCACCCTGGCGGTGCTGGCGCAGGTGCTGCTGCGGCCGGATTGGCTGTCTTCCTCCAGTGCGCTGGTGCAGGCCGTGATCGTGCTGGGCGTGGGAACGCTCATGGCGCTTTTGACAATGGCCTGGCCCGGCTGGGCCCGCTGTTTCCTGGACAAGACGCGCAGCGAAAGCGAAATGCGGCAGTACGCCCAATCCCTGTTCCTGGAGCATCACCTTTTTGCAACCACCAATCGAACCGGCATACTGCTGCTGGTGGGCCTTTTTGAACGCCGGGTGGTCATCCTGCCCGACCGTGATCTTGATGCGCGACTGCCCTCCGGGATGCTCCAGGCCGTCATCGAAGCCATGCGGCCCGCGTTACGCCGTGGCGATCGTTTTCAGGCCCTGAGCCGGGGCGTGTCCGCCATGATGGAAAACCTGCTTGCGGCAGGGTTTAAAGCGGCGACCGAAGACGTCGATCAGATTCCCGACACTCTGATTCAGCAGAAGGGAAAGGACGATGGTTAGACGGGTGCCGGTGGTCATCGGCCTGCTGGTCTGCGGCCAAATTTTAGCCGCTGCCGCCGTCCGGGCGAAGGATGTGCCCTATCTGCAAGGCCGGGTGACCGACGATGCGGAAATTCTCAGCCCGGCGGCCGCGGAACGCATTGGGACCCTCTTGAAAGCCCATGAAAAAGAGACCGCCGACCAGGTGGCCGTGCTTACGGTGACCACCCTGGACGGCGAGAGCGTCGAGGATTTTGCCCGGCGCGTTTTCGAGGCCTGGCAACTGGGACAGCGTGATCAGGATAACGGTATTCTGGTGGTGGTGGCCCCCCGAGACCGCCGCATGCGCATTGAGGTGGGTTTCGGTCTGGAAGGCCGTCTAACGGACCTTGAGGCCGGCCGCATCATCCGCAACATCATGGCCCCGCGCTTCAAGGCGGGCGATTATGACGGTGGCATTACGCAAGGCGTGAATGCCATTATCGACCAGCTGCAAGGGGATCATGCCCCCATCCTGGAGGCCACCCGCGGGGTCTCCTCCAAATCCGGAGACCGCTTTTTCGAGGGCCCGGACCTGGGTATCATCGAACGCCTCCTGATGGGCTGTTTCATCTTCGGCATCATTGGCCTGTTTACCGTTGTGGGGGTTGTCACTCCCGGGGTGGGCTGGTTTATCTACATCTTTCTAATTCCTTTCTGGGCCATGTTTCCGATTGTGGTCGTGGGCACAACCGGGGCCTTCATTCTACTGGCGATTTATTTGATTTGTTTCCCGGTGGCCAAGGTGATCCTCTCCAAAAGCAAATGGTACGACAAGGCCAAGCAGGATATAAAGCAAAAGGGCCGGGCCAACATCGGCGGATGGACCCTGACGTCGGGCGGCGGCGGATGGCGCTCATCGAGCGTTGGTCGCTCAGGGGGGGGCGGGTTTTCCGGCGGTGGCGGAAGTTCGGGGGGCGGCGGCGCTTCGGGAAGCTGGTAGACGCTATTGAGAACGGCCTTTGGATCGCCTCTTTGCATTGGGCGCGCGTGGCAAATCCTCGAATGCGGGATGTGGTCTGCCGGCCGGCCCATCACCTCCGGCTTAACCTGAAACCGTCATTCTACTGTTCACCCGCTACACGACCTCGGAGGATCGATCCCACACCGCGCTGGACTGGGCCCGGGACAACCTAACCCTCAATGGTATGCCCGCAGAGGGACTCAGGCTGGTGCCTTCCGGCACACTGGCCTTTGGGGATGAAGCACGACAGCGCGGGCCGGCCTTCGGCTTGGCTGTTGTCGCCCCGCCCTCTTACCCATCATCCCGGTCGGGGAACCGTAATTTCGAGATCACCCGGGACCATCCCGAATTACTTTTGGCAACTTTCAGGGTGATGTGCCCGGACGTGACCATTTTCTTCTCCACCAACCACCAGGACCTCCATCTTTGCTTTGTTTCGTGAAATGCGGCCGGCGTGAAGGAGATTACGGATCGGACCATCCCGGAAGATTCTGTGAGCAAGTACCAAAAATCCTCGGCAGCTGGTCGATGACATTGACATCAGGCTGATGGGGATCGAGTCGCCGGCGGCGCTCAATATCCATTAAAGACATTGCTTTTTAGGCCCCTAAATAGGGCCAAGCCTTTTTAAATCCACCAGGGCTGACCCTATCAATGCCCGCAAACAGGGACGCTTTGCATTGACCATCATTAGGATTTTTATCTTCGCCGCGATGGGCGGGATACGCTCCGGGTGAAGCGCTTCATCCATGATACCGGGTCGGTGAACGCCTGGTCAACACCCCTACCGCCATGGCGGTCTGCGCTAATGCCGATGGGTGCAGCACCGTTCCCTTGCTGACCCGTTTACAAAACCGTCGGCCAAGCAGGGTGATTTCGGGGCGAGGCCTTCGATGAGGGGCCGTTTTCCTCATTTCGCCAAGGGGATGCCATGATCCGATTGATGATGGTGTTGCGGGCACGAAAAAAATGCCTGTTGCGACTTGGATCGTTTTTTTTGCGTTGATGTCCTTCGGATTATGCAAGGCCATTAATCTGACGCGATCTCGCTTTCGAGAAAGTTGGCCGCATCAAAGGACGGCCAAATGAATGGCGCGGCTTGCATACACCACTTGACAGGATGTAACCAAAATGAATATTATGACCATCCGGTAATCGCTTGCTGCGGCCGTCGTCATCTTGGTTGAAGCAGTGCCTGGCCAACGCGACAGCTTGGGCGGTCATCGACAAAGCCGGCATTCTCGTCGGCTGGGGCGATGACAGAGTCCAATTCAACACCATTGCCTGTGCGAGAGGTTTTGTTGATACCGGAACCCCAACATCGATCGAATCGCCAAACAGGGGATGCTGTTCACCGTCTACTACAGGGATTGTGTGTCGCCGGCCGATCCTCCGCCAACATCGGGAAGCATGTACGCGGCAGCGGGATTTTCAACGTCAGCCTGCCGTGTGCCACCTCGTATGGTGACAAGCGTGCAGACGATCGCCAGCCGGTTGATAACGATAGATTGTGCGACCGGCCCATCTGGCAAAAACCCCCTGGGGAATTAGAGAGCGGCTTAGCCCGTCAACCAGATTCGACGAATTCTCTGGCAAATTGTATTAGCGTTTCGACCAAGAGGAACCGTAATACCGAGGGTTACCCGTAAATTCCAGAATTTGGCAAAGAATTCAGGCTATGCGGTGTCATTCACCCCGGGCCTGCCCACGGGCTAGATCTAAAAATCAAACCACCTGCCGTTGACCGAAAAACGTTTGGGACCGGCAGAGCATAATATTCGGTACCAGGGTCTTGGTTGCATTCGGGACAGCACGCGGCGGACGAAGCGTGCGGCGTTGCCACCAAGCAACGCGCAGCGACTTAGGCACCTGGATGGCACGGTTTTGTGGGCGCGTAAATCGGTTGCGCCCTAAGCGCTCGTCATCCTGCTGGTTAAAACGGCGCTGGCGTGCAACCCGGTTTGCTTGGATACCCCATGCCGAAACAGTTTCGCTTTTAGACGCGATATAATCCGCTCTGGCCTTGGCGGCCTTTGTCAAGCCGGGAGGCATGATCATCATCGAGGCCCATTTGGGTGGCTGCGGCGGGTGCGGTTAACGAAAACAAGACAGGGAACAAACCATTGATGGATTTCGATTGCTGTGGCCGTGGTGACCGCATTGGCGCCCCTGCCAACCTAAACCCGAACAAGAGAGGTGAGGTTATGAACAAGTCGGTGATTAAAGGAGGATTGATTTTTGCGTTGGTGGTGCTTTTGGCCAGTTGT
>JASFFM010000414.1:0-3915 GCA_050124295.1 Desulfobacterales bacterium
TATCCCAACGGTTTTGATGCGGGGAGGCACCAGCAAGGGGTTGTTCTTTCACGACAACCACCTCCCCTCGGACCCGGACGCCCGCAACCGGGTTATCCTGACCGCCTTTGGCAGTCCCGACCCCAACCGGCGCCAGATCGACGGCGTGGGCGGCGGGGTCAGCACCACCAGCAAAGTGGCCATCATCAGCCCCTCCGATTCGCCAGACTATGATGTGGTCTACAATTTCGGTCAGGTTTCCATCGACCGCCCCATCGTGGATTACAAGAGCAACTGTGGCAATATTTCCTCGGCCGTGGGGCCTTTTGCTATCGATGAGGGGCTGGTCAGGGCGGTGGAACCCGTCACGCGCGTGCGGATCCACCAGTTGAATACCAACAAACTGATTACGGCCGATGTCCCCGTGAAAAACGGCCGCTTTGATGAAGCGGGCGACTATACGATTGCGGGTGTGCCGGGCACGCATGCACGGATCGCTTTGGGGTTTGCGAATCCGGGCGGAGCCCTGACCGGCAAACTACTCCCGACCGGCAACCGCCGGGACACGGTCGAGATACCCGATTACGGGAAGGTCGCCATCACCATCATCGACGCAGCCAACCCGGTCGTGCTGGTCCGGGCAGAGGATATTGGACTGACCGGTGTCGAGATCGACGAGGTGGATGCCAGCGATGCGATCACGACCACGCTGGAAACCATCCGTTGCAAGGCCGCCGTCCTGATCGGCCTGGCGGTTTCCGAAGAAGAAGCGACCCAGAGAAGCCAGGCCGTGCCTAAAATCGGCTTTATCGCCGCCCCAAAGCCCTACACCACCACCGGCGGCCAGACCCTTACGCCCCATGACATCGATATCGTGGGACGCATCATGTCCATGGGGACCCTGCACCGATCCTATGCGGTCAGCGGCGGCATCGCCACGGCTGGCGCCGCCATGATGCCCGGGACGGTGGCCTACGATCTTGTCGACGATAACGCCCGCGGGAATGCCCCCCTACGGATCGGGCACCCGGGGGGCATCATTGATATTGGGGCCGTCATCAACGCGGATGGCGATCGCTACGACTATAAGGAAGCGGTTATCGGTCGCACCGCCCGACGCCTCATGGAAGGTTATGTATTGGTGCCTGAAGGTTGTTGCGGATAACCGCCCGACCGTCACGTTGCGTCACATGACTTCCGGCAGGGCTTCGCACCGCGCCGCAACACAATGCCCACAGGGGAAACCCGTATGGCCCAGAGCTACTGGATTACCATTTTGCCGGGGGATGGCATCGGCCCTGAAATCGTCGAGGCCACCCTCGACATTCTGGAAACAGTTCAGGAACTTTCGGGCCGTTTCGCGCTGATCTATGAATTTCACCAGGCTGGCGCCGAATGCTACCGTGAAACCGGCCAGCCGATCACTGCGGATGCTCTGGAAGCCTTTGAGCGCGCCAACGCCACTCTGAAGGGCCCGGTGGGCTTGCCCGGGGTCCGCAAACCAGACGGCACCGAGGCAGGATTGCTAGGGGGTGCGCTGCGGGTCGATTTCGACCTTTACGCCAATGTGCGCCCGATAAAGTTGTTCCCTAATGTTCAGACGCCCCTGGCCATGAACGCGCCAGGAAGTATCGACTATGTCATCCTGCGGGAAAACAGCGAGGGGCTCTATCTGTCCAGGGGTGTCGGTCTGAAAACACGGGATGCCGCCACCGACTGCATGATGATGACCCGTCGGGGGTGCGAACGCATTTCACGGTACGCTTTTCGATTGGCCTTGGAAAAACACCGGGGCGCTCCGCAAGATGGTGTGCGGCGGGTTACCCTTGTCGATAAGAGCAACGTTCTGCGATCCTATGCGTTTTTCCGAGACATTTTCCAACGCGTTTCGTTGGATTATCCCGAGGTTGCAACCGAATGTCTTTACATGGATGCGGCGGCGGCCGCCCTGGTCAACCGCCCCGGGCATTTTCATGTCATCGTGACCGAGAACATGTTCGGCGATATCCTCAGTGACCTGGGCGGCGCCACCATCGGTGGCCTGGGCATGTGCCCGGCCGCCAACATTGGCGACCGGCTGGCTTATTTCGAACCCATTCATGGCTCGGCCCCGGATATCGCCGGGAAAAACCTTGCCAATCCCACTTCCCAGATTCTGTCGGCCGCAATGATGCTTCAACACCTGGGGGAGCCTGAGGCGGCTGTGATGCTGAAAAAAGCCGTGTGGGATCTGTATGCCCAGAAACGTATCCCCCTGATGCCTGCCGGAACGGTCGAGGGCGGCGCCGCGACGGTTGCCAAAGAACTCAAAACGGTTCTCAACGAAGCCGCCGATCGATCGTGAGAAAACACACCCCACCCCAGCAAAGGAGCGCGCCATGAACCCCAATCTCGGATGGCTGGTCTATATCCTACTGGGCACCCTCGGTGGGATTGCCGGCTCGCGGCTTAAAATTCCGGCCGGCAGCCTGATCGTCGCCATGCTGACCATCATCGCCTTTAAACTGATCACCAAGACGCATTGGGAAATGCCCAGGGGATTCAACTTTGTCCTTCAGATTGCTCTGGGCATCATGGTGGGTGCATCTTTTCAGCCGGCCATGGTGCCGGTTCTTAAAAAAATTTTTTTCCCGGTGCTGACATCCACGATCACCCTGGTGGGGGTCGGCATTCTGCTGTCCATTATCTTCACCCGCATGGGCGTCCTGGATGCCCCTTCGGCCTACCTCGGCACCAGCCCCGGGGCCATGAGCGCCCTGATCGTACTGGCCTTTGAGAGCGGATCCAGCGCCACCCTGGTGGTCTGCTTTCATTTCTTCCGGGTGGTGTTTGTTATTCTGACGGCCCCGCTCTTCCTCAAATTCTTCTCCTGACGGGTTCGTAAAACGGCCAATATCGGCGTTATGCTTCGGCCCTCCGCACTGCGGCGTACACCAGTAGGCCTCGTTTGTCCCGCCTCGCAAGCCTTGATCTCGAACGTTTAATAAAACCGTCTGAAAGAGAGGATTGTTCCAGCTGACAATGAAACAATTGTGGACACCCGGCGTTGGCGAAGCAGACATTCGCCTCTCAGGCTAAGTGACGTGCACAGAAACCTTGAGGTGGTGAGCAAGCGCGATAGAGGGCAACACAGTAAGAGCTGATCAGGCGCCGCTTTTCAATCGTCGCGCACGGGGATGCGCGATTCGCAGGGCACCTTGGTCTGGCAAAGGCCGCAGCCCTTGCCCTCGAAGCCATAGGTGGATTTGACATAGGGCATGGCTTCCTGGCGGATATAGGTCTTACATTTAACCTTGTCATGTCCGGCTTCGGTAATTGCACCGGCCGGGCAGCGGTCGATGCATTTGCCGCAAACGCCCTTGGCGTGAAAAAGGCAGTAGGCCTGGTGGTGATCGTAAGGCCGCCTGGACGGTTCGATCCGCATCCCGGCTACCACCGATCCCACCCGCATGGCCTTGCCCAGAGGCGTGATCAGGCCATCGCTGAGCCCGAAGGTTCCCAGGCTGCAGGCGTAGGCCGCATGCCGCTCGGACCAGGTGGAAGCATATCCGTACCGGGGAGAGTCTCTTCGTTCCCAAGCCGGTGATAACATTGGGGCCACGGCTTTGATACCGGCGGTATGCAACAGATCGACCACATGGCGCCTCAGCCTGACGTTGAATTCCTCGCCGAAAGTCCGCGCCCGGGCCCAGCGTTCGGCCGGAAATCGCTCGGCCTTCCGATTGTCGGCCCTGGTGGCGCGCGTCTGGGGCAGGATCCAGGCGATGACGGTTAAAGCCTCCGGGGCTGTTTCATCGTCCGGAAAGGTTTGCTGAAAAATCTCCCCGGGGGTCCAGTGAAACGGCCCCACATGATCCTTATAGGCATCGAACAGAGCATCATTGCCGGCCGCAAACCCTACCAGCGGAGAACCAAAAGCTCTTTCCTTCTCCGCAT
>JASFFM010000415.1:0-3891 GCA_050124295.1 Desulfobacterales bacterium
TGGGTTGCCAGCCCCCGGGCGATATCCCGGCAGGCGTCTTCCGATTCGGCATGGATCATCGTATAGAGATTGTAGGGCCAGTCCCGGGTGGGATTGCGGCGATAGCAGTGGGAGATCTGCCGGCAGTCTGCCATGATCCGGCCCACCGCTTCGATGCGTGCTTCATCCACCTGCCAGGCCCCCATGGCGTTGGCAGAATAGCCTGATTTCTGGTGGCGCAGCGTGGCGCCGAAGCGCCGGATAAGATTGCGGCGCCGAAGATCGGCCAATGTTGTCAGAAGGGTATCTTCGGAAATGCCGATGCGAACCGCCAGCGCGCGATAGGGACGCTTACAGATGGGGATGTCCCCCTGGATGGCGGCGATGACTTTTTTTTCCTGTCGATTTAGCATAGGTCGATATAGAGAGTAGCTCCCGCAATTGTCAAGGGGATTCCGCGTCGCGGGCGACACGGGCTGCGGGAGCTTGAAGCGAATGCACATAACGTCACCGCTGACATCCCAGGCCGGTATGCGAAATGAGCCCGGTTCGCCGGTCTGGGCCACATGTTTACAGATGCTTGGGCGGGCATCCTAATCGCCCATCAGCATGACGCGGATGGCATCGCCGGCACCCTCCGGAAGTCGTGCGGGTTCTACCGCCGACAGGCTTCCGCGCGGGTCGGAATAACGGAAGGGACCGCCAGGTCGTTTTCGATAGTGCGGTCCCCTGGGCTTCGATAGCCTGGATCTGCCCGGCTCCCGGGCGCCGGGCAATACGGTCTTCGCATGTGGATTTCTTTTGACAATATGTGCTCGAGCAGCGCTCGCAGGGCCGAGCACGCGCCACAGCCTGGTTGCGAGTATCTTCGACGGTGTGCATGGCCGGAGCGATCTATTTCATCGCGGGGCCCCTGTAACGTTTGCGAGGATCGCCCCTTGCGATCGACGATATGATGGCGAGACAAAACAAAGGTGGCTCAAAATACCGCTTACATCGTCGGCTGTATCCTTGATCATCGCAGCCTACGATTACCGTTCGCAGCCCGAGGCATTCGCATCAACGGTAATTGGCGGGATTGGCGGGCCACATCCCGAACTTTTGTCGAAATGTCTTGAAAGTTGACCTTTTCTGGGTTTATCCGTTGTTAGCCGGAAGGGGCTTGATCGGCCGATGCAAGTGCCGCGCCCCTGCTTTAAAAAAAACCAAAAGTTATCATTCTGCTATGCGTATCCTTGTTTGCCAAGCCAACCAAATCCCAGCAAGCCGGCTCTGGATGAACCGGATCGAAAGCCTATCCCCCTTTTTCGCAGGTATTCTCCTTCTTAGCTTGATCCTGTGCCCAAGCCGTTATCTGGACGCCAAAGAGAATATCCGCGCTTCTGTCGCCGAAATGATCCAGAGTCGGATCGAGGCCCGCCTGGACGATCGCCGGTTCACCTGCCGGGGAGAGTTGATTTGCGGTATTGCGTTCATCCCCACTTTCTATGCCGAACGGGACCACGCACCGGTTTGGTCCACATCCCAGGGACCGACCCCCCAGGCGCTGGCCCTGCTGTTGGAAATCAAGCAGGTGGGCCGTGAGGGATTGAAGCCGGAAGACTATCACTACGACGAATTGCGGGACATGGCGGACCTATTGTTGGCCAACGAGGGCGAAGACGCCGAACCGTGGCAGAATACCTTACGGGCGGATTTCGATCTTCTCATGACCGATGCGGCCTTCTTGCTTGGAGCGCATATCATCGCTGGGAGGGTCAATCCGGAAACGATCCACGCCGCCTGGAGCAATTTCGACCACGAGGTGGATCTTGTTCGACTTTTAAACCATGGGCTGCAGGGAGGGCGGTTGGCGCATCTCATTCAGGGGCTGCATCCGCCCTATGCGGGTTACGCTTTTTTGCGCCAGGCGCTGGCCGAATATCGCCGTATCGCGGAGGAGGGCGGTTGGCCTGTGCTGGATGACGGCCCCAACCTTGGCCTGGGGGCGGAGGGCCCAGGGGTGGAAAGCTTGCGCAAGCGTTTGGCGGTATCGGGCGATCTTGAGCCCCAGGATCGGCCGACGCAGTTGGGCTTTGATGACGGTTTGGAAGTCGCCGTGAAGGCTTTCCAATATCGCCACGGTCTGCAGATCGACGGCGTGGTCGGAAAAAAAACCCGGCAAGCCATGAACGTCCCGGTGGATCAGCGCATCGAACAACTCATTATCAATATGGAACGCTGGCGCTGGATCCCCGACGATTTGGGCCTTCGCTATCTGGCAATCAACATCGCGGATTTCAGGTTGACCATGGTGGACCAGGGCCGGATGCGCGGGAGCATGCGCGTTGTGGTGGGGCGTTTCTACCGCAAAACACCGGTTTTCAGCGGCACGATGACCTATCTGGATTTCAACCCTTTCTGGAACATTCCCCGACGGTTGGCCATTGAGGACATTCTGCCGCAGATCAAGAAGGATCCAGACTATATCACGCGGCAGGGCATCCGGGTATTTTCGGACTGGACGCCGGAGGCGGTTGAGGTTTCCCCGCAGGAGGTGGACTGGGACGCTTACCATGCGGGGTATTTCCCCATTCGTTTGCAGCAGGTTCCAGGTCCCCGAAATGCTTTAGGTCGAATCAAGTTTATGTTTCCCAACAAACATGCCGTCTATCTCCATGATACGCCGGCCAAAGGTCTGTTCGAGGAGGTTTCCCGTGATTTCAGCTCCGGTTGTATCCGGGTGGAAGACCCGGTTACTCTGGCCGAATTCACTCTGGAAGGAACCCCGGGATGGGACCGGGAAACAATAGAAAACCATCTCGCCGATCGCCAGCGGCGGGTCGTCCGATTGGCGCAACCGCTACCAGTACATCTTTTGTACTGGACGGCGTGGTCCGATGACAATGGCACGGTGTTTTTCAGGGAAGATATTTACAAGCGGGATGCCCCTTTGATGCGGGCCTTGAAGGAAAAGCCGGCTCCCCAGGCCTGAATGCCGGTCCGCCGATTACCAGGTGCGCACCGGTCCGATGTCGATATGGACAAAGTCGGATCGAGGGTAATAGCCGACCCCGCCCATACCCAGTTCAAGGGCCATGCGGCGAACCTTCGCGGTGGGAATTCCAGGAATGCGGATATCGGCGGCGTGGCCCAGCATATGCAGACTTTTACGGGCCACCCCACGGCTTCGGCGGCGCAGCCGGGCATTGGTGGTCGGTGACCGATAGCCCGAAATGATATGCAGACGGCTGTCTCGACCGCTAGCGCTTTGGATGGCGTGCATGATATCCAGGAGATGAAGATCGATGGGGTGAACCTCACCGGTGCGGTGGTCTCTCAGGAGATAATTCACCGAGCGGAGGACATCGCGACGGTATTCGTTATTGCGGTGATAGCAGATATCCAGCCGCTCGAGTGTATGAGTGTTGAATAGTTTCAGGCGCCGTTCCTTCCCCTCCTTTAGCCGGGGAAGGGCGTAAATGCTTTGGGGGAGGAACAGGCTGGCGGCCAGAAAGCTGCCCATTTTGAGAAACCTGCGGCGGGTGAGATAAGCGTCGTTGGCTAAGGGGGTTTGCGTCGCATGGGCGGGCGGCGTTTCAATCATAGCGGCTATCCTATCGCATGGTCATTGGATGTCAATGGGGCGACAAATCCAGTCGATTCCGATCAGCCCCGTCATGGCTAAAGCAAAACATGTGCCCATAGGGAGAAGCGATGCCAGGTCATGCCTGAAAACATAAAAAATATTTAAAAACAGCCGGATATCTCCAAATATCCTTTGAGGGGAATGCCGTCCGGCACCAGCAGGTGACATTTTTTGGCAGGCAAGTGACATAATTTTGACAGCACGGTGGTCAACGTTTAATTCTCTGGCGGCCGGGCCGGCAACGAAAGTCCTAAACTGGCCTGCACGGACGCAATTCTGTGCTC
>JASFFM010000416.1:0-3888 GCA_050124295.1 Desulfobacterales bacterium
TTTACTATTCTCGGAGGTATATTCTTTAACTATTTCAGCATATAACGTCTATCTATTTTTTGTTAGCCTTGATTTGAAGTAAGAGATCGCCGGCCGAAGCGGCGATACATTCAGCAGCACGATAGACCGGCGAATGATAGCATCAGGAGGGCCGCGGTGCCGAACGGCGTTCTTCCACCCATTGGACTTTGGCCTCGGCATCGAATTCCAGGTTTTGGACGGTTTGACTCAGCAAGTCATTATCCACCGCATAACCGGCGCTGTAGGTAAATACCGCCCCCGGTTTCCCCGGAATATAAAAAATCAGGTCCTTGTCCAGTTTCTTGATTTCCATGCTAACACCTCCCTTCCGGAAATGGTTTCAGCAGCCGTCAAGCTGACGTGCATCAAGCCAGCTCGGGCGTCTCCTGCACCTGCCCTGTTCCCTCGGTCGGGTGGAGGGCAAGTGAGGCCGGGGATGCCAGCGTCTGGTAGCAGCGCAGCAGGCGATCCCCGATCATGCTCGCTAAACGCTCCATGAAGATGAGTCCGGTGTGTGGATCGCTTTTGAGAACCCTGCGCACATCCGTCTTTTCAAGCCGCATCAGCAACGTCGGTGCGGCACAGACTGCCGAAGCCGAGAAATGCGGTCGGTCGATCAGGCTGGACCAGCCGAAGCATTCGCCGGCCCGGTTGATGACATATGCCGTGTATCCGTCTCCACCGATATGCAGTTTTACATGTCCTTTGATCAGGATGTAGAAATAACGGGTTTCATCGCCTTCCCTGAATATGACATCGTCGGTTTCGTAGGCGGTTTTTTCAACGTGCGCCATGATATCCTTTACGAATTCATGAGCCATGCCGGCAAAAAAATCTGATTGTTTGAAATACATGACATACCTCCTTTGCGACTATGCGGTCAGGAAATTGAGGATCATACCCGCGAGGTTTTTCCTGAGCCTGTTCAATCCATGCCCGGTCTGCAAATGGAACCATGCAAGACGCGGCTGGTGCGCTATGCCGGGGTGAGAAATACTTATTCGCGGTGTGAAGGACAGGTACCGATCAGACAGGGATTGGCGATAATCGGAAAAAGAATGCCAAGGGAGCAGATACTCCAGACGCCTTTGGTAGCGCAGCGACGATGCATTGATGCGGCTGAGCTCGGTCTGGGAGGGATTCCGTTAAGAATTATAAGTTTTATGGGGCACTTATTACCACACCCAACATTAGTGTAAGCTGCCCTCACAAGATGTCAAGCCAGCGGCCTGGGGGCAGCTATTCTGGCTTGTCTCGATACGTGCTTTTTACAGCAGATTCGGCAGACATTGTAAATATGCAAATGTGAAGGGCGTTCCCCTTTCCAGTCACTAAGTAAGCTGGCCCCATATTGCTGGTGATGAACCTTATCATGGCAGGCGTTTTGGCAACCGGTTGCCAAAAGGGTCGGGAGGTTTTGAAGGACTTTCAGCGGCATTGACCGGGCTAAACCATGATCCGTTGAAGGAAAACACCCACTTCCTACAGCTTGCAAACAGCGCGGCTGGCGGATAAAAGAAGAAGCCATGACCAGGCGAGAGACCCCCAAACCCTTCTACGGCACCACGATCGTCGCGGCTTGTTTTATCATTCAGGGGATCGGCATCGGCAGCTTCATCGCCTACGGCGTCTTTTTCCCGTCCCTGGTCGACACCTTCGGCTGGTCGCGTACCCTGTTATCGGGCGCATCCTCCATAGCCTTTCTCCTGATGGGATTTCTGGGCATCCTGATGGGGGCCCTGAACGACCGCTTTGCCCCGCGGGTCATCATGACCGTGACCGGCGTCGTTCTGGGGAGCAGCTATCTGTTCCTCAGCCAGATGAATGCCGTCTGGCAGCTATACCTTTTTTTCGGCCTGATGACCGGCATCGGATTGAGCAGTATCGACGTCATCGCATTGACAACCACCAGCCGCTGGTTCACGGCGCGCCGCGGGGTCATGACCGGCCTGGTCAAGGTGGGCACCGGCGCCGGTCAGCTGATCATGCCCTTCTTGGCCGGGGTGTGCATCACGCGCCTGGGCTGGCGCAGTGCCTACAGCATCATCGGCATGATCGTGCTGGTTTTCATTGTCGGCGCCGGGCAGCTGCTGCGCCGTGACCCGGCCCAGATGGGGCAGGTGCCCGATGGCCGGAAGAATCCCCATGGCGGGGTCGAATCTGACGGGGATTACGGTCTCTCGTTCGCGGAAGCCCTGCGCAGCCCACCCTTCTGGATGCTCTGGGCGCTCAATCTTCTGGCCGTCGCTAGCATGTTCGTCATCCTGGTGCACATCGTGCCGCATGCTTCCGACCTCGGCATCGCGACCCTCCAGGCCGCGGGCATCCTCTCCACCATCGGCGGGGTCAGCATGCTTGGGCGCCTTTCGGTGGGGTTTGCCATCGACTGGATCGGCTCGCGCAAATGCATGCAGATCTGCCTCGTTATCCTGATTGCCAGCTTCATCTGGCTGCAGGTGGCCCGTGACGTGTGGATGCTATACGCCTTTGCCGCCATCTACGGCATCGCCCACGGCGGCATCTTCACCGTGATCTCCCCCATCGTGGCCGAGCTTTTCGGCATCCGCTCCCACGGCGCCCTTTTCGGCCTCGTCGCCTTCGGCGGCACCGTGGGCGGGGCCATCGGCCCGATCCTGGCCGGTCTGGTCTTCGATCTGACCCGCAGCTACCACCTGATCTTCATGGCCCTGATCTGTCTGGCAGCTGTAAGCCTCCTTCTAACCCTGCTGCTCAGACCGGCGCGGACCTGAGAGAGAGCATGGGTTAAAAGGTCTATTTCAACCAAAATGATGGTGGGGAGGCCTTTAGAACTATGATTTGAGAGGAGAAAACAGGCCTTATAGGGTGAAAATTAATTCTATTTGTTTTTGTTATGAGTGTATTTCAAGGTATTCTTCCTGGTCGACGCTGGGAACCCACGTCCCTAATCCCCTAATCCCGTAGACGTCCCCAGCCTCTGTACATCGGTCGCATTTGCACCTGTCCCCCATCGACCTTAGATTAATAGTATGTTTAAGCGTAGAATACCCAACTATAAGCGCATCCCCCCGTCGAAGGGTCCCTACATGGGCCTTCACATCCAGGGGGATGTGACCCCGGAGGAAACCATGGCGATCGTCCGTCAGATCGAGGCCCAGTTCGAGCGGCACGGTCCCCTTCGGTTGCTGGTAGCCTACGACGCCGAACCGGGGTTGATCAGCGCCGAGGACCTTTACGACAACCTGCGCTTCGCCAAACTCGCCAGCGACAAACTGGCCCGAATGGCCGTAATCGGCAAACGCGCCTGGGAGGAGACCTGGATCGCCCTGTTCGGGCTTTTCGGCGGCATCCAGACCCAATTTTTTCACCGTAACGATATCAAAGCAGCACTGGCGTGGCTGAATGGTTAGAAGCGATCCCAAAAAGCCTTTTCGCCTGATATCAGAGTCGATGGCTCGTCTTAGGTCCACGACACACTTGAGTATGCCTGCAGGCGGCACCCACCGATCAGTCCCGCTATCTGGGGCCTGCGTTTCTCGGAATTAACCGTTACTTTCATCTAAATGAGCATTTCCAGAGGTAAGAGCCAAATGTAGACTCGATCCCTTACGCGGCACACCTGCGGGAGGGGGCAAATTACCTCAGAATATGGAAAAATTTAGGGCGTGCTCGCGAACCTCCTACAGTTTTCGTATTTGAGGGGGGGGGTTAACAGCGCAGAAGGGTTTTTGGTGGGCTTGCTGTGGCATGATAGGCTCCTAGCATGCAGGGGGTTAGTAAAGCATAAAAACATAGACGTCCCCTGTTGCGTCCTGTCGTTCCTTAGACAGACGCCGAGGAAGGCCTTTGCAATGACAAATTGAGTGAAGTCTATCAGTTTGAATCTGC
>JASFFM010000417.1:0-3858 GCA_050124295.1 Desulfobacterales bacterium
TGGGTCAATGGCAGAAGGGATCACCGTAACTACCGATGCCATTGCCGACCGACTTTCGTCCATTGTTTTCACCGCTGCACGGCACGCGACAACCATTTGGTCGACGGATCATCGGTAGAAAATCGACAGCGTGAGATTCCAAGCATTCTCCGATCCCTGCGATTCGGATTGAAGGATTCTCTCGACTTCGATATCCGGATGTTTTTCCAGCCAGTCGTTTACCTTATGGGAGAGATTGGTGATAATCGACTCGAAACGATCAGAGGGAATGTGGCCCCCATCATAGAAGATCTTTACCTGCATCGGCTTCATGGCATGTTTTCCTGTTTACCCGGCTTTCTTTTAGCGATGCTGCAGTTGATGACGTGCCAATAATATTAACACAGCAAGCATCAGAATAAAATACCCTGGAATGAAGAGAAAAGAGCGCTCGAAGACCAGCATCTCCAGACCATTGCCGTCGGCGGCGGCCAGGATGGTCGGCTGCCGGCGGAGAAAAGCCAGCAGTAGCGCGTAAAGCAGCCCTGCCAGGCCATAGGCCAGGTTATAGGACAACCCCCTAAAGCTCAAGACAGTGGCCCGCTGTTCCGAAGCGGTGACCTGGTTGAGATAGCGACTGGAGAAAAACTGGGTGAACATCATGACTGCTGAGAGCAGGGCCAGGGGCAGAAGACCGGCATAGGGCCAAAAAAAAGCAATACCGATCAGCCCAATGACAGCCATCATGCTGACGGCGGCGAAATTGAAGGTGACCGAAAAACGGTTGTCCATCCTTGCCGCGATTTTGGGAATAAACAATCCCATCAAGGCCAGCCCCGCCCCGATCAAGCCAAACGAAGCTTCCGGATAGTGGATCGAACGCAGGTATTGACTGTTCAGGGTGATCACGACCCGGATCACGTGGTCGAAGAGCATGCCGGCCATAATGACGCACAGGGCCATGGGGGTTCGAAGGATCCAGCCTCCGGCCTGGAAAGTCAGGCGGAAGGCCTGCCCGATCATTTCCATATGGCTGCCGCGTCTCTGAACCACGGCGGTTGGGGCCAGATCAACTTCTTCCATTCCCAGGGTCTGACGCAGGGCACCGAAGGCCATGATCAGGGTCAGAAAAAGGGGGAGTCGCAGGGTCATCTCGGGATTGAAGCGAACGGAAAGGCCCAGTGCGATCATGATCCGGTTCAACAACGCCGGGTCGTAAACGGCGGCCCCGACACCCATGGCGACGACAAACCCGATGGATTGATATCGGATCTGCTTCTCGAGTACCCGGCCCCAATCCTGGGGGCGTCCATCGCGTTTCAAGGCATCGAAGGCCAGCGCTTCATCGGCGCCGCTGGCGGCCGCCTCGGCCAGGCCGCTCAGGATTCGATTGGCCAGCAGAATGGTTAAAAGTAGTGCACCTTGCCCCTGGGGGGCCAGACAAAGCAGACTGATTTCGACCACCATCAAGGCGCCGGCTACCACCAGGAGATTGCGGCGACCGATGATATCCGCCAGGGCGCCGGAAGGCACCTCGAATAGCACGATCGTGGCTGCCCAGGCGGTATTCAACAAGGCGAATTCCTCCAGGCTGATCCCGAAATCAAGAAATAAAACTGCGAAAACCGGGTAGTAAAAACGGGCGTTGAAGTAGACCCGAAAGGCGATGAATCGCCGGATATTGCGGATCTCGAACGGTGATGGGGGGGAGGGCTCAATCATGAATCGGCTTGCCTCGTACGTGTGCGCACACGCATCATGGATCGCGGAGGGAGGCCCGTGAATGGGCGGCCGGCGAACCATCCCCAAAGCGGCCCATCCCCCGACCATCGGATTCGGGACCGGTGCCGCCCGCGGTGGGGAAAAGCCGGCCGTTGGCTACCGCAACCCGTCCGATGCGGCGCTCTGATACGGAGTCGGTCTGCGGAGCAAATGGCAAGGTGCGCTGTAGCGTGTCTTGCCGGCAAGGGCGCCGTCACCGTGGGCGAAAAGGTTACGGTATCCTCACCGGCGGTCCCATGCCGAAGGTGTCGTTTCTCCCCAGGCAGCCCCCCGGTCTCCTGGTCGCAACCGCGCCTTGGTTTCAATCTGCCTCCCGCGCGGCAGTGAGGCCCTCCCCATCTTCAGCCCACAGACGACAGAGTTCGAGAATCACGTGGGTGCTTTTGACCAGAGCCACTACGGGGATCCATTCTTTGCGGCTGTGGAAGAGCAGGCCGCCAGCGAACAGGTTGGGCGTGGGCACTCCCATAAAACAGAGCCGCGCACCGTCCGTGCCCCCCCGGATGGCCTCGGGGATAACCTCCAATCCGGCGGCCCGGATCGCCGCCGCCCCTTTGCGCACGATCTCGGGATGATCGTCAAGAACCTCGGCCATGTTGCGGTATTGTTCGCGGACCTGGATATCGATGGTCAAACCGGGATAGGCGGTCTCCATAAAAGTACCCAGCTGGTGCAGCAGGGCCTCCCTTTGGCGGTTGCGATCGGCCTCGAAGTCGCGCAAAAGCATGTTGACTGTGGCCTGGCTCTCGTCGCCGGCCAAACCGGTGAGATGGAAAAAACCCTCACGTTGGGCGGTGTGTTCAGGTGCCTCCGCGGCCGGCAGTCCCGCTACGAAGCGAGCCGCCAGCGCGGCGGCATTGACCATCCGATCCTTGGCATAGCCCGGGTGGACATTCAGCCCCTTGAAAACCAGAACCGCTTTCAAGGCGTGGAAGCATTCGGTTTCGATTTTGCCCATCTCGCCGCCGTCGATGGTATAGCCCATGTCGCCCAATCGGGCGCGGTCGATATGAAGGGTCCCCTGGCCGATTTCCTCATCCGGGGTAAAGACAATCCGCAATTCCGGATGGGGCCATTGGTCAAAGTGCGCCAGGGCTTCCAGGGCGGTCATGATCGCCGCCAGGCCGGCTTTGTCGTCCGCTCCCAGCAAGGTTTTGCCGGCGGCGGTGATAATATCTTGGCCCCTGAAATTAAGCAGCTCGGGCGAGTCCTCGGGTGTGAGGCGCAGATTCGGGTCATCTTCGAAGCGGATCGCACGGCCGTCGTAATTTTTGTGCACCACGGGGCGGACATTGGCACCGGAGACCGAGGGGGAGGTATCCAGGTGGGCACATAAGGTCAGGGACGGGGGTGTTATAGACCGGCGGGCAGGCAGAGTGGCGTAAACGTATCCCCGGGGGTCGTGTTCAATGGCCCCCAGCCCGATACGGCGCAGCTCGTCGGCCAGCAGAGCACCCAGTTGCCGTTGCCCCGGGGAGGAGGGATGGCGACCGGATTGCGGGTCGGCCGTGGTGTCGATGACCGCATAGCGTTTGAAGCGTTTAAGTACGCGGGGCCGTATATATTTTATGAAACTTTCTTGATGCATGCGGCCTGATGGGGTCTGCTGCGCTGCTCAAGGGCGCAGGAGGTGTTTAAGGGTGGGCAGTTCAAGGTTGGCAGCGCTGATCTGCCATTCACCGCCGGGGGATCGGGTCCCCTGCAGGCGCCCCTGCTTGAGCCAGCGGATCACCCCGGCTTCGGTCAAATAGGTCATGGCACTGAATTCGGTCACCGAATAATGCGCGCCGGCCTGGGTTTGCGAGGCAGACTGGGCCCGGGAGAGGGGCTTTGATTCGACGGGGGGGGCGGCAAGCCCACCGGTGGGCAGCTCCCCCTCGGGGATCATCCACCTGCCCGAGCGCTTATGTCCCTTGATTTTTTTTTGGCGCAGCATCCTGGTGACTTGGTTGACGGTCAGACCGGATCGCGACGCAAAGGCCTTGGTGCTGAGATGGGTGTCTTTGGTTCCCATGGGGTTGGTCCTTTCGGGATTTGCGGTGGTTAAGGGCGGACGGCGCCCTATCGGCAGCGATCGATGGCCGAAGCGTGGTTTTT
>JASFFM010000418.1:0-3813 GCA_050124295.1 Desulfobacterales bacterium
GATGATACGGAAGGCCTGGCGCTCGCGCTTCAGACGGATCAGGGCCACGCGCGCCAAGTAATGGCCATCGCTTGGATCGCCGACATCCGGATTGATTTCCGATGCCACGATATCCGGCCTGGCAAGATCTCCCGTCTTGGATTCATTTTTTTTGGCCACCATGCCGATACGACGCTCCATGGTTGGGGACAACGGGCGGCAAAATCGAACCGATTTTCCGCTAATGATACCTATCTCATTAATATTATTCTTATTCGGGCAAGTCAACCTAGACCTTCAGACTGGCGGACAAAAGCCGCTCTCGTTCGCCCCCCTGAGTGCCGTCGAAACGATCCAAGAATTTCATGCGGGCCGCCCAAAAGACTTGTCATACATAGATGAATAGTATAATAGAAGAATTCCTAAACCTAGAGGGAGGCAGGGAACCACGATGCGAAAAATTGCCATTGCCATGGCCAAGGGTGGCGTCGGCAAAACCACCACCGCCGTCAACCTAGCCCACGGACTGGCCCTGGCCGGCCACCGGGTCTTGATCGTGGATTGCGATACCCAAGGGCAAACAGCCAAATTTTTGGGGGTCAATCCCCCTTACGGGCTCTTTGAATTCGTTACCGGAAAAGACCCTCGGGGAAATTCGGTTCTCAAAAAGGAAACCCTCTTTTCCGCCCGGGACAACCTGTGGCTGCTGGCGGGGGGCATCAACCTGGTGGAGTTGAAAAATTGGCTCGGCGAGCAGCCCCGGGATAGGCGCCAGGCCGTCCTGGCCAAGACCCTGGTGCCCCGGGACGGCACGCTTGATTTTCTCATATTTGACTGCGCGCCGGGTTGGGACGTCCTCAGCGTCAACATTCTCATGGCGGCCAGCGAAGTCCTCTGCCCCGTGGCACTGCAGGGGCCGGCCCTGGAAGGCCTGAAAACATTCTTCGGATATCTGATGTCGGCCCAGCGCATGAACCAGGAGCTCCAATTGAAATACGTGCTTCCGACCCTCTTCGATCGGCGCACGCGTCACTGTTCTGAAATCTACCAAGTGCTGCGGCGACTGTTTGCCAAACAGATCTGCGAGCCCATCCATTATAACGTCCGACTGACGGAAGCGCCCTCTTGCGGACAAAGCATCTTTGAGTACAGCCGCCATGCGGCCGGGGCCGTGGACTACAATCAATTGGTACGGAGGATAAGTGAAGATGCCCGAGCCCAAGGAAATGCCTGATTTTTTTGAGGCCCACACCGTCGATCCGGTCCGCTCGGCCACCGGCGGCCCAAAGACGCCGCCGCTCAATCCCAAGAAAAAAGCCGGTTTCTATCTATCACTAGGCCTGATCGAACGCTTTGACCGCAAGTTCCACGAACTGAAACTCGCGGGCGCCGCCGTCGGCAACAAATCGGCACTGCTCGAAGCGGCACTGGCCTTCGCATTGGACGACCTGGACCGCGGTGAAGAGAGTGAGGTCCTTGCGCGTATCTGATCCTGCGGCGAATCGTTCGAGAGCTCTTCTGGCCCGAGGTGGCGATGAGCGCAACTGGCATTTGGCGATCGACAGGTGATCTTCATCCGGTGGGTGGCCGGCGGGTGGGGGTAATCGCGGTAGCGGTTGGCCTATCAGGACCCCTCCACGGGCCTCGTCAAGCCACCGTGAGGTCCGCTGAAGGCATTCCGAAGCGCTTTAATTTTCGGTGGTGGGGGTGAGACGCCCCTCCCGGTACAATTGAACCAGCGTCTGGATAACGTCGGGATCGAAATGAGTCCCCGCACGCGCGCGCATGGCTTCCAAAACCAGGGCCTCATCTATTTTTTTGCGATAGGCGCGCCCGGAGGCCATGGCATCGAACACGTCGGCGACCGCCAGAAGCCGCGAAAGAAAAGGAATCGCCTCGCCCTTCAGCCCGTCCGGATAGCCGGTGCCGTCGAAATGCTCATGATGGTAGCGAATAATATCTTTTTCCCGATCCCACAATCCGAGCTGTCCGACGATATTGGCCCCGATCTGGGGGTGTTCTTTGATTTTTTCGTATTCCTCCGCCGTCAGCCCGCTGCTTTTGAGCAGAATGCAGTCCCGGATGCCGATCTTGCCAATATCGTGCAAATGCCCCGAAAAATGAAGAATATCGAGTTCTTCGGGCGTACATTGCATCTCCCGGCCCAACTGGATGGCCAACCGGGCGACACGCTCGGAATGCTGCTGGGTGTATGGGTCGCGGGCCTCCAGTGCATTGACAAAAGCATACAGGGTCGAAAAAAGGTTTTGATAAATGTTTTCATACAGAGCCAGATTTTCGATCGAGCGGGCCGCATTGCGGGTGATGTAGGACAGGTAATAAAGATCCTTTTCCGAAAAATGCAGATCGCCCTGACAGACGGCGGCGGTGAGCACCCCGAAGACCTTGTCCCGAATTTTCATGGGCATCAGGATGGCCGAGCGGACCGAATCGGGCAATGAGGCCCGTTCCTGGTGGCCCTCCACCAGAAGCGGCAGTTCATCCCCGGCGACACCAACGACAAGGGGATCCGGTAGCCGAAGGGTCTCCAATCCGGCAACGGTACCATTGACCGCGGAGACGACTTCAAACGGCTGTTCGACATGCTCGTTCATTACCAGAAACTGGGCCCAGTCGGCGTGCGCAATTTCGAGGGTCATGTCCACCACACGTTTAAAGACATCCGTGGTGGACCCGATGACGGCAAAATCACTCATGATGCGGTTCAGTAGGTTGAGTTCCTCAACCTTGTAGACGAGTTCGCGATTGAGCTTCTCGAGGCGCTGCTTCTGCTCGACTTCTTTTTGCAGCAGGATGTTCTCCACGAACAGGCGCCGCTGCCGCAGCACTCGACGAACCGCCAGTTCCATCTGTTCCAGGTTGACCGGCTTGATCAGGAAATCGACGACCCCGTTCTTCAAGGTTGCAATCGTATTGTCTAAGGAAGGATAGCCGGTCATCACGATCACCGGAATCGTGTTGTCCGTCTGGTGAATATGTTCGGCCAGGGCCAGTCCGTCCATCTCGGGCATGTTGATATCGGTAAAACAGCAATCCACCCGGGTGGTCGTCAAGACCTGAATCGCTTCACGACCGTTGCGCGCGGTAAGAACATCGAAGCCTTTGAATTCGAAGTACTCCCGGGCAATATCGAGGATATTTTCTTCGTCGTCGACGAAAAGGAGGGACTCTTTTTGTTGGCTGGCGTCCATGCTGGCGTCATACCCTATCTAGCGCATCGCAACCCGATGACGACGCTTGCCGCTCGTCTTTCACTCGGCGCCCAGGCGTAGAATGGCAAGCAACCGTAATTGATAATAAATTCCATATCTACCGGTATTTGTCAAGAATGTCGCCGCATCAAGCGACCCTCCCGGCAGTGCCCAAACCTGGCAAAAATCTCCGGCCACCTGACGCTTGTCCTGCGTCGGCGCTGAAGGGAATCTTCCTAGCGGGACATGGCTTGGACCGTTAACCCAGGATTTCACGCGTTTGAGGCCTCCCGACCAAGGCCTTGGGGCGCGCCGCGGCAGGCGGGCGACCGCAAGCGCCGGATAAGGCCGCCAAGGGATGCCGCAGGCTTGCCCACCGGGTGACAATGGAATGCGCTGCAATCGGCAATGCGCCCCTCAGGATAGGGTTGCCGGACACATTGGCGGCAACCTTTGGTTATGACAGGCAACCCATGCATCCAGCCGGTGGGCATCCATGGTTTCATGAAAGGTTCGGGTGAACCGTCCAAGACCAAAACAGCGGGTACCTCACCCCTCAGCTCTTCGGTTTGTGGGTTATCCCGCCGGCCGTGTCCGAGAGCTGCGGCCGGATCCTGCCGCA
>JASFFM010000419.1:0-3791 GCA_050124295.1 Desulfobacterales bacterium
TCCCGTGGGTAGATCCGGGCCAGTCCGCTGCCCAGCACGGCTACGGTAGGGCCACCGCCCTGAAGGGCACCCTCATGGGCCGCCGTATCGATCCCCCGGGCCAGACCGCTGACGACCGCAATGCCTTGGCGGGCAAGTTCGCTGCTGAGCCGCCGCGTGGTCGTCAGTCCGTAAGAGGTCGCATTGCGTGAGCCGACCATGGCAATCATAGCCGGATACGCCGCCGTATCACCGTATAGGTAAAGATACGGGGGCGGGTCGGGAATCTGGCGCAGCAAATCCGGGTAACGGGAATCCGCCTGGGTGACGATCTGGCAGCCCATGCGGATCGCTTTTTCCATTTCGCGTTCGCTGGACCGGTCTGTCCGCCGATGCTTCCGCAAGGCCGCGACCAGACGAGGCGTGATTCCCTCCACGGCCAACAAGGCGTTGCTGGGCGCTTCGAAAACCGCCGACGGTGTGCCGAACCGATCCATCAAACGTCGGAAGATTAGGTTTCCGATCCCGGGAACCGATTTCAGGCGCAACCATGGCAGAACGGACTCCGACGCGGTCATCAAGGTGCCTCTTTCCTCTGGATCCATCAACCACCGACGAGTCCCTCCCACGACTTGGGGGTCGCCGGTGGGGAGCACGACATCAACTTGCCGGCCCACACCCCCGCAGAAACGATCGCCGCCTCACGGTTCGAACGGCGCTGATGGTGCGCCATGCCCTCCGATGGGCCGTGGGGCGAGGGGCCTACCGGGTGGAAGCTTTGCGCTGCCAGGCCAGCAGAATCGGGCTGGCCACGTAGATGGAAGAGTAGGTCCCGACAATGACACCGATCAGCAGGGCGAAAGCGAAGTCATGGATGATTCCACCGCCCAGGACGAATAGGGTGACCACGACCATGAGGGTTGTCAACGAAGTGAGCAATGTCCGGCTGAGGGTTTCATTGACACTCCGGTTAATGATGAAGGCCAGCGGATTTTTATGCAGCTTTTTGGAATTTTCACGAATACGGTCAAACACGATGATCGTATCGTTCAGGGAATAGCCGATGATGGTCAGCAGGGCGGCGATAATCGGCAGGGTGAACTCCTTGTCGAACAGGGAGAAAATACCCACCGTGATGGTCACGTCATGGATGAGCGCCACGATGGCCCCCATGGCATAGCGCAGGTTGAGAAACCAAAAAAGGGCCAGGGTGATGAGAAGAGCAATCAGGATCAGGAACGGAATGCTGACATTGACCAGGCCGAACAGGTAGATGGCGCCGATCAGCGCCACGGCCAGGACGGCGCTCAGCAGCCACTTCAGCTCGAAGCGGCCGGAAATGTACACCGTAATGAAGAGCAGGGCGAAAAACATGGCCTGGAGCGCTTTTTCGCGCAGGTCCCGGCCCACCTGGGGGCCGACCATCTCCACCCGTCGGATTTCGGCGCTCGTGCCGGTGGTCTCTCCCAGGGTCTGACGCAGCCGCTCATTGAACCCTTTTTCCGTGATACCGGCCATGTCGGTACGGATCAGGTATTCCGTGGCCCCTTCTTCCCCGAATTGCTGGACTGAGGCCTGGCCGAATTCCATATTGCGCAGTCCGTCTTTGATCGCGGCAATCTCGACCGGTTGTTCGAATCGGACCTGGATCAGTGTGCCGCCGGCAAAATCGATTCCGTAGCGGGGGCCGCCGTGCATGAGGAGGGTGCCGATGCTGACCAAGATCATGGTCAGCGAAAAGACGAAGGCAAACTTGCGTTTGCCGATAAAATCCAGGTTGATGTCAGGTCGGATGAATTGCATAACGGCTGTCCTTTTTTTCTGCCGATGCCAACGGCCGGACCCGGTTGAGCGCGATTTGCGCCCAACGACGGCCGGTCGCGGAGGGATTTAGATACTGATCTGACGGACCTTACGGCCCGACAAAAAGGCGTCGAAAACCATACGCGTGAAAATCAAGGCCGTAAACATGCTGGCGATGACACCCAGACTCAACGTAACGGCAAACCCTTTCACGGGCCCCGTACCGAATTGGAACAAGACCACGGCGGCGATCAGGGTGGTCACGTTGGCATCCAGGATGGTCAGCGTGGCCCGGCTGTAGCCCGCGTCCACGGCCGCCCGTGGTGGTTTGCCAAGGTTGAGTTCCTCGCGGATACGCTCAAAAATGATCACATTGGCATCCACGGCCATACCGATGGTAAGAATGAAAGCGGCGATGCCCGGTAGCGTCAACGTGGCCTGAAAAGCGGCCAGCCCGGCCCCCATCAGGATGATGTTCAAAAGCAGCGCCGTATCCGCCAGCAGGCCGGCACCTTTATAATAGACAACCATGAAGATGACCACCAGAATACCGCCCACGATCATGGATGTGAGCCCCTTGTTGATGGAATCTTTTCCCAGGGAGGGTCCCACCGTGCGTTCTTCCAGAACCTTGACCGGTGCCGGCAGGGCCCCGGCCCGCAGCACAATGGCCAGGTCTTCGGCTTCTTCGGCGCTAAAATTGCCCGTGATAACAGCACTCCCGCCGCTGATGCGGTCCTGAATCTCAGGGGCCGAGTGCACCTTGCGGTCGAGGACGATGGCCAGCCGCTTGTGAACGTTGGCGCCGGTAACCCGCTCAAAGATGCGGCCGCCCTTGCGATCGAAATCAATGGCCACATAGTAGCTGCGTTTGTCCTGATCGTAGCGCACCCGTGCGTCCGTTAAATAGGCCCCGGTCAGCATGGTGCGTTTCTTGATCAGAAAGGGTATCTTGTAGTCACGCTTGGTATTGGGATCGACCTCGATCTGGTAGAGGATTTCGCTGCCGGGAGGAGGTCCGTTTTGCAGGGCCGCTTCCGGGGTCATCTGTTCGTCCACCAGTTTGAATTCCAGTTGGGCCGTGCGCCCGATGAGCTCTTTGGCCCGTTCGGTATCCTTGATGCCGGGCAACTGGATCAGAATTCGGCGGTCGCCTTGGCGGCGAATGTCGGGTTCGGCCACCCCGAACTGATCGATGCGGTTGCGAATGGTCTCAAGGGCCTGGGCGGCGGCCAGTTCTTTGATGCGATCGGCTTCCTGTTCGGGCAGATCTAGCACCAGACGCAGTTGGTCATCGCTCTGGGAACGGTTTTGCTCGCGAAGATCACGAAATTCGGCGTCCAACAGCTGCTGGAATTTGTCGATATTGCCATCGCCGCTCACGGTGACCTCGATGCGGGTGCCGTCGCCGCGTTCGGCCTGGATCCTTTGAACACCCTCGCGCCGTGATCGTTCACGCAGGTCCTGAATGATGCGCTCGAGCGTGCTTTCGACGGTTTTTTCAGTTTCCACTTCCAGCACCAGATGCATACCGCCCTGTAAGTCCAGCCCCAGGTTGATTTTTTTATAAGGCCAGAGGGACGGAATAAAAGACGGTAGAATATAAATGATGGCCGCCAGGATGACCGCTGCGACAATGACTGGCTTCCACGCAATGTTCTTCAATGGTCTCATCCTTTCCTGCGATCGCTTAACGGCAAAATGGTTAAATCGCCGTGGGGCGATTTAACCATTTCGGTCGAATAAAGCGATGGGTTACCGGATCCTCCTGTCAGGATTTGTCCGCGGTGCCCTTACTCTTTTCTTTTTTGGCAGGGGCGGCGGCCGCGCTTTGAGCGAGGGCGGAAACATTGCCCCGGACAACTTTCACGCGAACCTTGTCAGCGATTTCCACCGTGAGCGTGGTATCATCAAGTCCCGTGATCCGCCCGTAGATGCCGCCGTTCGTGATGATGCGATCACCCTTTTTGAGGGTTTCGATCATCTGTTTATGTTCTTTGTTGCGTTTC
>JASFFM010000420.1:0-3734 GCA_050124295.1 Desulfobacterales bacterium
GAAAGCCCTTCATCCACCCCACGGGTTTGTGCCCCGGCTGGATACCCATTTGCGTGTGCCATGGCGGCAAGCATCGACAGGCTTTCGGGAGAAAATAGGGAATGCGCCCCGGCGACTTGTTGCCTAGGACGAATTCTGCAATGATTCTGGGGTGTCGTCTGGCACAATGCTTTCCTGTTTTGGCGTTATAGACCAACTCAGTGACCAAGATCAAGGCAGCATGTGCCGTGTTTGCCAAATCGTTCAGGCGCCTCCTACAAATGAAGGGATTCGCCTGGTTTTAGGCGGTCGACCCGGGCGTTTGTTTCGCTTTCGACCAGTGTCTGCCAGGCCTTTGCATCCTGGTGAATAACATCAAACGTATCATAATGAATCGGCAGCACACGTTGGGGTTTAATGAGTTTGACCGCCCGCAGACTGTCCTCCGGCCCCATGGTGAAATTATCACCGATGGGCAATACCGCAAGATCCACGCCCTCTTCACCGATGAGCTTCATATCGTAAAATAACCCGGTATCGCAGGCGTGATAGATCTTCTTGCCCTGGATGTAAAAAAGGAAGCCACAGGGATTGCCGCCATAGGAGCCATCCGGCAAAGCGGAACCATGGTGGGCAATCGTCAGTTTGACGCGCCCCCAGGGAAAATCGAACCCACCGCCGATGTGTTGAGGATGGGCCTTCTCCACGCCCTGTGCCTGTAGCCAATTGCTGATCTCGAAATTGGAAATGACGGTGGCATTGGTGCGCTTGGCGATGGCCACCGTATCACCCACATGATCACCGTGGCCATGCGATACCAGAATATAATCTGCCTGGATGGCGTCGGACGAAACCGGTGCCAGCGGGTTGCCGGTAATGAAAGGATCCACCAAGAGCTTGGCCTCTCCGGTATCGATGAACAGGCAAGCATGACTGAGCCAGGTAACGTTGATCGGCATAACAAACCTCCTTCAGGGAAATGGGGGGACTGCTTATCGCGGCGTCAGCACAACCTCGAAAGGGATTGGTTTGGTGAGCAAGGGACGTCGGCATCCTGCCCGACGATCCTGCGGATGTTGGGTCATGCGCCGGAGGCCGAGCGCCGTTGTAAAATCGTATCGATTTTGCGGATCAAATTCGTCGCGACCCGGTCCTCATCCTCCAAGCGCGAAGCCGACGTTATGGCATCGACACCCCGGTAGCTGAATTCCCAGTCCGTATCGTCGACGGTCATGAAAAGAACCACATGCGCAGGATCTGAAACGCCATCCAAAAAGGTTTTCATGGATGGGTTAAACTGAGACCACCCCATGCACGTGTCGATGATCAGCACCGCGTCAAAATCTTCCGCCTGGAACGTCTTCAGACGGGCGATGTTGACCACCTCCACATTGCTGTTGGACTTATAATAATCGAAAATACGGCCACGCACGGCATCCTTGAAAGCGCTGGCATCACTGGCGATTAAAAGCGTAAACCGGGCGTTGACGGCAACATGGCGAATTTCCGGCACACTCCGGGCACACGCCTGCAGGTTAACCAGCATCAATAAGATAACCGTCACCATCCAGCGAGCGGGTGCTCTTTCCATCCGGTACCTCCTGGGGGTTCCTTGACCTGCAAAGGCCGCTGGCAAGGAACGCAGACGACGCGTGCCCGGCGTGAAGGCGTCAATGCGTCTGATGGCCTCAGGGTCGCGGGCCCTCAAACGACACAGGCTCGGCGGCAGCTGCACGGTGGCCACCCGATTGCCAATAAAGGCCCTTGCATCTGAAAGGCGCGCCGCCATGCAAGCCGTTCAGAAAACCGGAAGCGAGGCAAGCATGCCTTTTTCCATGGCCATGGGCGGGGGGCTGCCGTGGGTTGCCCTCCCGATCATGGCGGCGGGACAAATCGCGGCGCCCCGTTCTTCGGGCCTTGTGAACACCAACTGGCAATTGGAACAAAAATCAATAAATTCAGTTTATTGAAAAAAGTTTTGACGCTTGAAATATCATCGGGACGGCCTGCGTGTCAATCCCCGTGGTAGGGCAAGCCCCCATCACGGTCAGGCACAAAAAATCTCATCGGCGACCGATGCCGAATACCGGCGGATGCGGTTGCTGCAGTAAGACCATCCCATTGGCCGTCGCGAGAATCAATAAATACGATCCCATAACCAATAATGAGCGACTGGACAAAGCGGCCTGCTGCAAATCCGTCTTTAGAAAGCAGGTTGGGGACAATCGCCCAATCTCTATTGACCGGTGCTTGGCCTCGGTTGGCCTCATTTGGGGCTGTCGTTCCAAAGAATTGAGAACCCCGCCGCAAGCAGCCGGGAATGATCAAGTTCCAATAGCACCCCGGATCGGACGAAGAGGGTCGTATGCCAATCACCGTTTCGGGCCCATGCGCGCAACACCGCTTCAGCATCTTGTGGCCGTGCGGTCTTCTTCCCGGCGAGGATCATTCCAAGAGAGCTTCTGGGCTGTCGCGCGTGGCGCGGCACGCGGATCATGCGATTTCCGCTGAAACCAAAGCGACGAAACCCGCCACGGCCAATGACAAAAAGGGCGCACAGTGATATAGCAGGGGCGTTGGATCGGGTTTCAAGATGCTCCCCGTCACCCGGGAGGAGATCGCGCCAATGTTTGCCATCGACGCTTTTCATCAGCAATATCAAACCGAGACGAGAAAAGCGGTCATCGGGTCACAACCGTTCCGTTTCTATCTACCGACCAGCCTGGATCCTTTCCTCGATCAGGAAAACCCTCTCCATCAATTTCCCCTTTGGGCTAAAATATGGGAGGCCTCGCTCGTTTTGGCCCACCGCCTGACGGAAACCCCGCCGGTGGCCGGTCGACGCTGGCTTGAACTGGGTGCTGGCATCGGCGTGGTGGGTATCGTCGCCGCCAGATTTCAACACGAAGTCACGATCACGGAATATGACCCGAACGCCCTTAACTTCATCCGAGCCAATGCCCACCTCAATAACTGCAAACCGAGCGGCATTCTCAGGCTGGACTGGATGAAACCTGAGCTGCAAAACCGATTCGACCGCATCGTCGGATCGGAATTGATTTACAACGCCAAAGATTTCCCGGCCTTAAAAGCCCTTTTCAGTCGAATGCTAAACCCAGAAGGAGAAATTCTTCTGGCAGGCGAAATGCGTCGAACCGACCACGCATTTCTGGACCTGATGCAAAAGGATTACCACATCGAAATCACCCGCAATACCCTGCGCTCCGACGAAAGCCCTATCGTCGTCCTGCTGACCCGCATGCGCCCCAAAAATCCATCGACGGGAATTTAGCCGCTGTCCCACGATGCAACGTGCCGGACACCGCGGGGGCCATGACTTGCCACCCTCAATTCCATTTGATATGTTTTTAAATTAATTGCCAATTGAGCCCGAAGACCGCCTGACGCGGCAGCATTGATCAACCGGTGTTCAAGTCCGGCGGCGCAGCAACCGATAAATGGATGGCAACGTATGCCGAAGGTGTGTGCCGCATCAGGATTAAAGCAACCCTCTCGGCCGCAAGGAAGACGTGACGATGCAGTATAAAATTGTTTTCCATGGGGAATTCTCTCCCGAATACGACATCGACGAAGTCAAGGCCAAGCTGGCCAAAATATTCAAACTCAAACCGGAAACGGTCGAGAAGCTGTTCTCCGGCCGTCCGGTGACCATACGGAAAAATGTCGATGCCGTGACCGCCGCAAAGTACCAAAAAGCGGCTGCCGACTGTGGGGCCGTTTTTGAACTTGAACCG
>JASFFM010000421.1:0-3729 GCA_050124295.1 Desulfobacterales bacterium
CACCTGGCTGAGACGCAGGGGATCCCCCACCAGATTCTCGGGCACCCGGGGATCGATGCGGAAGAGCACTTCCAGGCGATCGCGCTCCTGGGCTTTCAGGCTGATCATGTTGGCCACGTCCTCCAAGGTCGCGGTCAGGCTGAAATCCACGGCTTCCATGTCCATTTTACCGGCCTCGATCTTGGAGAAATCGAGAATATCGTTGATAATCCCCAGAAGCGATTGACCGGCATTGGCGATCTTCTGGACATAATCCTGCTGTTTGGGCGTCAGCTCGGTCTTCAGCGCCAGGTGGGACAGACCGATCACGGCATTCATGGGGGTGCGGATCTCATGGCTCATGTTGGCCAGAAATTCACTCTTGGCCCGGGTTGCTTCCTCGGCCTTTTCCTTGGCCCTCAACAACTCGTCTTCGGCACTGCGCCGCGTCAAAAAAGCGCCAATAATCTCGGCCGTAGTGCCCAGCAAGGCCACATCGGAAGTGGACCAGTCGCGGCGCAGATAGGTGTCGTCGAGCCCCACGAAGCCAAACCAGCGGCCGTGCACCTGGAGCGGCAGAATCAGCGTGGAGAGCGCCTTCTGCGGCGCCAGACGGGTTTGTTCTTCTTCCGGAAAACGGTCCACCGGCCCCATGATCGGTTCACCCCTGCCCAGGGCTGCCTGCCAGCGCTGCATGCCCTCCTGGTAGGGCCAGATCGCCCCCGAGGCTTCCCGGAGGCAAGATGCGATGCCGGGGGCGCAGACTTCGAATCGCAGGCGGGCGCAAAGCCCCCTGGCGGGATCCTCGATATTTTCGTAGACATACACCCGGTCGACCTGGACGGCGGCCACCAGCTGCTGTAAGGCGTTTTTGAGGATTTCCGTATCGGTGCTGGCACTCAACAGGGCCTGGGAAATCGACGCCAGAGCTTTTTCGGAGCGCAGCCGGCGGGCCTGCTCGACTTCAGCCCGTTTACGGTGGGTGATATCGGTCACCGTGGTCACCGCGGCCAGAAACGCGCCGTCTTCATCGTGAATCGGCGTAAAACAGACATCGGCCCAACGCCATTCCTGATCCTTGCGCACAAAACGGCACTCCAGGCGGGTGTCCTCGTCCCGGCCGTCCATGATCCGGTCCATGGTCTCCTGAAATTCGGCGGCATAGTCCGGATGAACAAGGTCGATCAGGCGCCGCTCCTGCAACTCTTGCCAGGCAAATCCAAGGAACCCCAGGAAGGTATCATTGACCCGCGTGAATCGCCCCTGGCGGTCGGAGCTGACGATGCCCACGCCGGCGTTGGCGAATACGGCCCGAAAGTAGGCTTCGCGCTCCCGCAGGGCCATCTCCATCTCTTTCAAAGGGGTGATGTCCCGCAAGGTCTCGATCGCGCCATCCGGTTGGTTGTCCCTGTCCAGCAGGACCCGCGCGGCCCCCGAAAGGTAAATGCCCCCCTTGAGGTCGGGATGAAAGGACATGGAAGTGAGCGTGCCCTCCTCGTCCCTGCTGATGGAAATATACTTCCGGGAGGTCGATTCATCCCACTGGCGCACCAGATCGATCAGGATCGGACGGCGATCGCCATAAAAGGGGATGGCGTATTCATAGTCTCCCTTGCCCATGATGTCCGCCGCCGGAATACCGGTGATCTCCTCCATGGCCCGGTTCCAGGCAATCACCCGGCTGTCGCAATCGATGACAAAGGTCGGGTCGGGCAGGGAATTGATAATCTGGATCTGCCGGCGCTGGGAATTTTGGATCTCATTTTCGGCCCGCTTGCGCTCCACAATTTCATGGGCCAGGCGGCGGTTCCACAGCAGAATGAAACCCACCAGCATGCCGGCCAGCAAAACCACGATCAACACGACCCGCTGGACATATTCCCAGTCCACCGCCCGCTCGATGACCACATTGACCCAGCGGTCGTGGATCTTGGCCCGCTCCACCTTGCCGATGGCCGCGAGGCCTTTTTCCAGGATCGGCACCAGTTCCGGCCAGTCCTTGCGGACACCGAAGGCCAAGTCATAGGAGTAGTTCGTGGTGGCGGCCACGCGCACCTCCTCCAGGCCCATCATTTTGATGGTATAGGTGATGGAGGCCAGATTATCGACAAACGCAATCACCTTGTCCTGCGCGAGGGCGCGCAGGCCTTCTTCCACGTTGGCAAAGGTCTTGACCCTGATATCAGGGTAGTCGCGTTCAATGATCTCCTGGGTCACATAGCCTTTGATGACCCCCACCTCACGGTCCGAAAGATCGCCCAGACCACTTAGAAAAGGCGCCTCCTTGCGGGTGACGATGACGGACTGAAACCGGAGATAGGGCTTGGTAAAGAGAAGATATTTCTCCCTGGCGGGAGATCTGGCGATACAGGGAATCACATCGATGCTTCCATTCTGGACACCCGCCAGCACGGCACTCCAGCTGAGTCCTTCCACGGGCGCCATGGCCGTACCCAGACGCGCGTTGAGAAGGGCCACATAATCCGAAGCGATGCCGGCATAGACACCGCTGGCATCCGTCAGTTCAAAGGGCGGCCAGGAGGGGTCGACCCCCAATCGAATGGCCTGGTGAGCGGCCAACCAGTCCTGCTCCTCCTGTCTCAGGCGCACTTCGCGGGGAGCGCCGTCCGCGGTCTGCAGCCAGCGCTCGCGCAGGCTATCGCTTTCCTGGTAGGAGACGAGGGCCATGGCCTTGTCCAAGATAGCGGGCAGCAGATCGAGCGTCTTGCGCACGGCGATGCGCAGGGGGATGGGTGTACCGTCGCCGATTCCCAAATCACCGCCGACCTTCAGGTTCGTGATCTGAATGCGATCGATGATGGCATCCATGACCGGCATGAAGCTCACCAAAGCGTCGGCCTGGCCTATCGACACGGCGCGCGCCGCTTCCACGGTATCCGCCACGGGAACCACTTCGATCTGCGGATGGGCCTCAAACATGTCGTGAGCGAAAAAACCAGGGGCTGCGGCCAAGCGCTTGCCGTAGAGGTCTTCCACCGATGTGACCGCCGGAAAGTCGTTGCGCGTGTAAAGGGCCGGGATCAATTCGATGTAGGGCGCGGTGAACGTTAAATAGGCTTCACCCTGGGGATCGCGGGCCATATTCAGCATGACGTCCAGCCGGTCGGAGCGCATCATCTCCAGGGCTTCCTGCCAGCCAGGACCGTTGACAAAAGAAATCTCAAGTCCGCTCTTTTCGGCCAGCAACTGCATGTAGTCGATCGAAAACCCCCGCGCGGTGCCCTCGGCGTTAAAATTGAAGGGTGCCCAGGCGTTCTGGTTGTACACCCGCAGGCCCTCGTTGCCGGCCAGATAGGCCAGTTCCCGGTCGCTGAGCAAGACGGCCAGTTCCGGGGAAATGGCCTTGGCCTTGCTAACGATCCATTTGGCCTCCAGCGCCTTGCGCTCCTCCTGCCCGATCGCGGCCAGCCCGATGTTCACCGGGCCGATCAGGGCGGCGTTGGTCTTGCGGGTGGCCGCGTAATAGATTTGGGTAAAGAGGGGGGCGTCATCCTGGTGGGCAAAGATATTCGCCAATCGGTTCTGGCGTAGATAATAAAGCAAGCTGATTTTCGTGGCCACGAAGGCCTTGATGTCGCCTTTGTAGGCCGCCTTGAACAATGCCGCATTGCTGTCGTAGACCTTGATCGCTTTTGCAGGAACCCGACGACGGACCCATTGAGCGGTATACCCGCCGCGCACAATACCGACGATCAGGCCGGAGGTCTGCTCGATGGCCGCCACGGGCTG
>JASFFM010000422.1:0-3724 GCA_050124295.1 Desulfobacterales bacterium
CGCCATGGATTTCATCGGAACAGATCACCAGATCATGGCGCTCACAAATATCGATCAGCGCTTCGAGCTCATCGCGCCTGAAGACCCGGCCCACCGGGTTGTGCGGATGGCACAGCAGCAGCAGGCGAGCGCGCGGTGTGAGGCTTGCCTCCAAGCGCTCCGTGTCCCAATGCCAGCCATGGTCATCCCGCGCAAGAGGAATGGTCACAAGCTCGCGGCGGGCCAGCTTGGGGGCCTTCAGAAAAGGTGGGTAGACCGGCGTGGCCGTCACCACCGCATCGCCGTCTTCGCCGGCGCTGCGGCAGGCGATGTTGATACCGCTGACCAGCCCCGGCAGCCAGACGATCCACTCCGGTTGAATGATCCAAGCGTATCGCTGTTCAAGCAGCTCGACCACCGTTGTTACGAGGGCCGACGGTGGCTCGGTGTAGCCAAAGATGCCATGCGCGATCCGTGTCCGCAGGGCCTCCAGGACGGCCGCAGGCGCTGCAAAATCCATATCGGCCACCCACATGGGAAGTATATCCCGACCGGCATACTTTTCCCATTTGAGGCTGGCGGTCTCCCGGCGGTCAATGGGGCGGTCGAACTCACCGATGTCCATGGGAGGCTCCTTTCGGTTCTAATCACGTCCCTTCAGGCATTGATCCGCAGGCCCAAGACGAATGCGCGGCATCGATCCGGAGCGCTCCTGGCCATCAACTCTGGTTTTGATAGCCGTGCCAAGCGACAAACCGATCGCCAGGGCGAACCGGCGCGGAGGTATATCCGATGGAATCGATGAGGGACGATGGTTGCGGTTCATCGCAAATCAATGTTTCCGCGTAGCAAACACAACCCTTTCCAAAGGTCGGGTCAGGGTTCGGGGCAAGGCCCGGGGCGGCAAACGAGCGGTAGGTTTACAGCGTTTGGGGCAGGGGCGCGGAGAAGGGATTCCACCACCTGCCAGCGCCGCCCCGCTTGGGCGTCCCGGGCGTTTCAACGGGGATTGAATCGGTGTTAGAATTGTTCTTCCTCGGTTGAGCCTTCCAGCGCCGCCACCGAGGTCTGTCCGGCGGTCATCGTGTTCATCAGGCGGTCGAAATAGCCCGCGCCCACGAAGCGCTGGTGGGTGATGGCGCTGTAGCCGCCTGCCTTCTCCTGATCGAACTCTTCCTGTTGGAAATTGGAATAGGCCAGCATGCCCTGTTCTTTGTAAGACTGGGCCAGGTTGAACATGCCCAGGTTGAGGGCATGGAAACCGGCCAGGGTCACAAACTGGAATTTATATCCCATGGCGCCCAACTCCCGCTGAAATCGGGCGATGGCGGCGTCGTCCAGGTGGGCCTTCCAGTTGAAGGACGGCGAACAGTTGTAAGCCAGCAGTTTGTCGGGATACTCACGATGGATGGCCTCGGCGAATTGCTTGGCCTGGTCCATGTCGGGACGGGAGGTTTCACACCACACCAGATCGGCGTAAGGGGCATAGGAGAGGGCGCGCGCAATCGCGGCCTCGATGCCGTTGCGGACCTGGTAAAAGCCCTCGCTGGTGCGTGCTTCGGGCAGAATGAAGGGCTGGTCGCGCTCGTCGATATCGCTGGTCAGCAGGGTGGCTGCATCGGCGTCTGTACGGGCGATAAGGACCGTTGGCACGTTGCAGACGTCGGCGGCCAGCCGGGCGGCCACGAGCTTGGTGATAAACTCGGAGGTCGGCACCAGTACCTTGCCGCCCAAATGACCGCATTTCTTGGCCGAAGCCAATTGGTCTTCGAAGTGTACCCCGGCAGCGCCGGCATCGATCATCTGCTTCATCAATTCGTAGGCATTGAGGGGCCCCCCGAAGCCGGCTTCGGCGTCGGCCACGATGGGCGCGAACCAGTAGGGGCCGTCTCCTTTGCAATCCAGCACCTGGATTTGATCGGCGCGTCTAAGGGCGTTGTTGATCCGACGCACCACAGCCGGCACGCTATTGGAGGGATAGAGGCTCTGGTCGGGATACATTTCACCGGCCAGATTGGCGTCGGCGGCCACCTGCCATCCACTCAGATAGATGGCCTGCAGTCCGGCCTCGACCTGCTGCACGGCCTGGTTGCCGGTCAGGGCGCCCAGGGCGGCGACGTAGGGCACGGTTTCGAGAAGACGCCACAGGCGTTTGGCACCGATCGTGGCGAAGGTGTAGTCGATCGTCAGCGTGCCCCGTAGTTTGAGCATCTCCTCGGCACCGTAAGGGCGCACGATACCCTGCCAGCGCGGATCACTGCGCCAGGCCTCTTCGACGGCTTCGATTTCATCCGGCAACACCATGTGGCAGGTCAGTCGTTCTTCGATCTCAAGGGCGCCTTCGGCGATGGTTTTAGCCATGGTCATTTTCCTCCCGGAGTGTCATGGGTTGATCGCTATGGAAATTTCAGTCCAGCTGTTCATAGGCCTGAAGGGTCAAAAACTCGTCCAGATGGTCACTGCTGATCAGGGATTCGAACAGCTCGGCGGCTTCCTTGTATTTCCCCTGGGTAAAGGCGGCCTCGCCGATGGTGGATTTTAAGCGTGTGCATTCTTCGCGCATCACCTCCCGGAAAAGATCCAGGGTGATTTGACGCCCATCTTGCAGAATCCCTTTGGGATGATGCACCCATTGCCAGACCTGGGCGCGGGATATTTCCGCCGTGGCCGCATCTTCCATGAGATGATTGATCGGCACGCAGCCGTTGCCATCCAGCCAGTGGGCCAGATACTGGATGCCGACACGGACATTGTCCCGCAGGCCTTCCTCCGATATGGTACCCTCCGGGCACCGCAGAAGATCGGCTGCCGACACCTGGACATCTTCACGCCGTTTATCGATCTGGTTGGCCTGGGGCATGGCACGGTCGAACTCTTCCATGGCGATGGCCACCAGCCCCGGGTGGGCAACCCACGTGCCGTCATGGCCGTCGCGGGCTTCGCGGGTCTTGTCTTCCCGCACTTTGGCAAGCGCGGCCTCGTTGCGCACAGGATCATTCTTGATGGGGATCTGGGCCGCCATGCCGCCCATGGCATGCGCGCCGCGTCGATGGCAGGTCTTGATGACCTGCAGGGAATAGGAGCGCATGCAGTGGCGGGTCATGGTGACCTGGGCACGATCGGGGAAGATGTACTCGGGCCGGTTTTTGAACTTCTTAATGATACTGAAGATATAATCCCAGCGCCCACAGTTGAGGCCGGCCATGTGCTCGCGGAGCTCGTAGAGGATTTCTTCGGTCTCGAAGGCGGCCAGAATGGTTTCGATGAGCACGGTGGCCTTGATGGTCCCGCGGGGGATTTCGAGGTGCTCCTGGGCCCGGATGAAGACATCGTTCCACAGGCGGGCCTCCAAGTGGTTTTCCAGTTTGGGCAGGTAGAAATATGGCCCGCTGCCCTTGTCGATGAGCTTGGCGGCATTGTGGAAGAAAAAAAGAGCAAAGTCGAAAAGACTGCCCGATAGGGGCCGTCCGTCCACCCGAACGTGTTTTTCGACCAAATGCCAGCCCCGGGGACGCACGATCAAAACGGCGGTCCGGTCGTTGAGTGCATAGTGCTTGCCTTCCGGACTGGTGAACGAAATGCTCCCGTCCACCGCATCCATCAGGTTGATCTGCCCTTCGATGGTGCCTGCCCAGGTCGGGCAGTGGGAATCTTCGAAGTCGGCCATATAGGTTTTGGCGCCGGAGTTGAGGGCGTTGATGACCATTTTCCGGTCCACCGGCCCGGTGATCTCCACCCGGCGGTC
>JASFFM010000423.1:0-3723 GCA_050124295.1 Desulfobacterales bacterium
CATGGATCAACAAATCTTGCAGGGCCGCCGTATCCGGGGTTTTGCCGCAAACACCGATTTTCGTACATCCCTCACCTTTGGCCGTCTGTTCGCATTGAAAACAAAACATGGAATGCCTCCTTGGTATATTAAGTTTATCGTTAGGAATATTGTCATTCTGATCAAACCTGGCTGTTGGATTATCGAATAAGCCCTACAAATGCATTGACGTAGGTCAACTTAGCCGTTTTTTTCAGCAACAAGCAAAAATCCCTGCAAACCGGCAAAATTTGGCGTCTTCATCACGGATTGGTCGGCTGGAGGCCACCAAACATGAGGCAAGAGGGGAGATGGTCATTCCCAATGGCACCCAATCGATACAGCCAGCAACGGAGGAAAGAAGGCCAACGGATGATGAAGTTTCCATAAGGTAGGGAAAGGGGATCCAAGTTCAAGACAGGCAAGCGAAATGATGTCCTATCAACCGCCTGTTTTGGGTCTCTGATCGCAGAGAACGTAAGATTGCCGGGAAGGTTTGGGCTCGGGATCCCCTTGGGATCGCGTGGAAACGGTTAAAACAATGCGCCCCGGCCGAAAAGATCGGCAGGGGCGCGTCAGGTTACTGAGTGCCGCAGTTAGTGACGTGGGGTCTATTGTTCCCCGAAAATCTGGACCGGGCGTGTCGTATCACCGGTCGCAGCAGGGAAATCCTCGGCCACATAGGCTTTCTGACCGGTTTCGATCAGGTGGTTGGCCTCTTCCATGTAATTGGCGAAGCGCAGTTTGCACTCGTAGAAGCCGTGCCACCAGGCATAGTCCGGGGCCATCATCATGGCGCCCATGCGGGCCCGCCGGCCTTCGTGATGCCAGAGCTCGTAGTACTCCACCTCAAGCCGTTCATCGAAAAACTTGGTCTTGTCGAGGAGGCCTTGCGCATAGAGTTCATCGAGTTTGGCCTTGGCCGGTTTGAAATAGATTTCGTTGTACTCTTCCACGGCCTTGTCGAAACCCTCGTAGAAGTCGTCAATCCAGGCATTGCTGTGACAGGCGCTGCAGATATTTTTCATCTTCTGGCGCTCGTCCTGCCAGTTGGTTCCGGAGGGAAAGGGCTTGAAGTCCTGGGGCCGCACCGTGAGGGGGGCCTGGGTTTCCCAGGACAGCCGCTGGGTCACGTCGTGGCTGGTGGGCTCCTTGCCGGAGCCGGACATGTGGCAGGCCGCACAGGTGGGCGCGCGGTAATCGACGCCCGGCGTCCAGGTGCCGCCGGCGGCGTTGAAGTTATACTCGTCCTTGTAAGCGTGGTAGATCGTGCCGTGCTTGGATTCCTCGTAGATTTCGATCTGGGGATGGTCCGGCCCCAGGTGGCACTGGTCGCAGGCTTCGGGCATGCGGGCTTCGGCCACCGAAAAGCGGTGGCGCGTATGGCAGGAGGTACACGACCCTTTGCTGCCGTCCAGGTTGAGCCGCCCGACGCCGGCATTGGGCCAGGTGGCCGGATCGATCTTGCCGTTTTCATCAATCTTGATCACGGTGCCGTGGCAGTTGAAACAGCCCGTCTTGCGCTCGTTGTCCGAATTCATGCCCTTGTTCAGCCAGGGGTCGATCTTCCACATGATCTCGATCGTATTGGCATGCTTGGATTTGCTGTATTGGGTGGCCTCGTCCGGGTGGCAGCGGGAGCAGTCCTTGGGGGTCACGATCGAGGCGATGGGCATCTTGTACTTGGCCTCGCCCCAGGGCATGTCGGACCGGCTGTAGTATTTCTCGTGGTCCTGGGCGATGTCCTGATCGCCGGGCTGGATCAGGTGGCAGTCCAGACAGGTGATATTGGCGTTGGCATGACGGCTCTTGGCCCAGTCGGCAAACACGCCCGGGGTGGTCACCCGGTGGCATTCGATGCAGGCCTGCGCCTCCGGCGGCACGCTGCGCTCGATCCGGTACTCCTTGACGGTGGCAAAATTGGGCTGCTGGGCCAGAGCCCAGGATACACAGAGGCCCACGGCCAGCAAACCGGCGGTGAAAAACAACAATGATCGCCTCATGGGTCCTGCTCCTTTCGGTTATCAATAGCAAGCGGGGGATGGATACCCGACACTCGCTAAAGGGATTACAATTGTCGGAGCCCCTTGGCCTGGTAGGGAATCTTGCGGGTCTGGCGGAACATCACCAGCCCCCTTTCGGAATGCACCAGATCGTAATGGCAGTCGACGCATTTCTTCTCATACCCCGGTCGGGCATAAACCACCGCACGATGGGCCAGCATGGCGCCCCGTTTGGTGGGCATGTGCAAGAGGTTGCGATGACATTTCTGGCACTGATCGTTTTCGAAAGCCGCATAGGCCGCCTCACGGGCATCTGCCGGGTCGTATTCCCCCACCGTGAAATGGATCACCACATCCTTGATCCCGTGGTAGGTCTTGGCAAAGAAGAAGTCGAAGGTGTTCTGGGGCGCGGGCAGGTGGCAGTCCATGCAGTCCACCACGACGCCGGCGGCGTTGTTGGTGTGTGTGGAAGACCGCCAGGCCACGACCGCCGGCTTGATCTCGTGGCAGGAGGCACAGAACTCCGGCGTGGAGGTGCGCACCATGGTGTAGTAGCTCATGCTGAACAGAGGAAACGAAATTAGAATACCCAGAAGAACGAGGGATCCGCCGATGACATATTTTTTCATGCGTCCGACTCCCGCTAAATGAGATGGGTCCAACCGTCGGCACCCGCCGGGTGGGCACCATTTCCAAACGCCATGCAGCGATGGCCCTGGCTTGCGGCACTCAATGGGTCGATCAAGGATCAGGATGCGCGGTGGTGAAAAAACGGACGATTCAGATGCGCCGGGGGGTGGTCATGGGTGTATCGATACTCAATTCTTAGTTCATTGGCCGACGCAATGTCAATCTATAAAGGGCATTCATTTATTGACTTTCTACCACACGCTTGGGGCCGACAAATTGACTTAAGTCAATCTTTTTGATCTAACAGGAGCCCATAATCGCCCGCCCGAAAACTTTGATAGAAACCTGCACCCGATTTGGATCCTAATGGATATCGACACCCGACAACTGATGGCCAAGATTCTTTTTTTCAAGGGGCTATCTGAGGAAGAACTCGAGGCGCTTCATCAGATCACCTCGCAGCGGTCGTACCAGCGCAACCAGATGGTGTTCAGTGACGGCGATGAAGGCCACGGTTTTTTTCTGGTGCTGACGGGCAAGGTGAAGGTGTTCAAGCTGTCCCCCGAGGGCAAAGAGCAGATCCTGCACATCCTGGGCCCCGGGGAACCGCTGGGCCAGGTGGCTGTCTTTGCCGGGGCTTCCTTTCCGGCCAATGCCCAGGCCATCAAACAGAGCCGCCTGCTGTTTTTTCCGCGCAAAGCCTTTGTGGACCTCATCCAGGCGCGCCCGTCCCTGGCGCTTAACATGCTGGCCATCCTGTCCAACCGCCTGCGCGAGTTCACGGTCCAGATCGAAAACCTCTCCCTCAAGGAAGTTCCCGCCCGTCTAGCTTCCTACCTGCTCTATCTCAGCGAGGAGCAGCAAGGGGCACAGTCCCTGCAGTTGAATATTTCCAAAGGCCAGTTGGCCAGCATCATCGGCACGATCCCGGAGACGCTCTCGCGGATTCTGGCCCGCATGTCGGCCAAAAACCTGATTCAGGTCAACGGCCGGGAAATCCGGCTGCTGGACCGGGGCAATCTGTCCGCATTGGCCGAACACGGTCGTCTGGTGGATATCTAGCCCCCGGCAC
>JASFFM010000424.1:0-3715 GCA_050124295.1 Desulfobacterales bacterium
GTTCTTCTTTTGGATGATTTTCATCACCCTGATGCTGCCCGTGGAGGTCCGCATCCTGCCGACCTACAAGGTGGCCGCCGATCTGCGCCTGCTGGATTCCTATCCGGGATTGATCCTGCCCCTGATTGCTTCGGCCACGGCCACCTTTCTGTTTCGCCAGTTTTTCATGATCGTCCCGGATGAGTTGTGTGAATCCGTGCGTATCGACGGCGGGGGGCCGCTGCGCTTTTTCTGGGATATTCTGCTGCCCATGTCACGCACCTCCATTGCCGCGCTATCTGTCATCCTGTTTATATACGGTTGGAACCAGTATCTCTGGCCCTTGCTGATTACCGGCGACGAGGCTTACTATACGCTCCTGATCGGTATTAAACGCATGCTGGATGTGGGGGAGGGACAGGCCGAGTGGCATATCATCATGGCAACAGCGATGCTGGCCATGATTCCGCCGGTTCTTATTGTTATTTTCATGCAGAAACAGTTCGTACGCGGCATGACCGAAACCGAAAAATAGGAGCGATCCCATGGCGGGTGTAACCCTGACCGACGTTTATAAATCATTCGGGAAAAACGAAGTCATCCATGGGATCAACTGCACGATTCAAGACGGGGAGTTTATCGTCATCCTGGGGCCATCGGGCTGCGGCAAATCGACCTTGCTGCGCATGGTGGCCGGTCTGGAGAAGATCACGGCCGGTCAGGTGGCCATCGACGGCCAAGTGGTCAATACCATGGAGCCGGCCGAGCGTGACGTGGCCATGGTGTTCCAGAATTACGCCCTCTATCCCCACATGAGCGTCTTCAACAACATGGCGTACGGCCTCAAGATCCGTCGCATGCCCACGGCGGAAATCGAAGCAAGGGTGCATAACGCGGCCAAGATCCTGGAACTGACCGAGTTTCTGGAGCGCAAACCCCGGCAGCTTTCCGGCGGGCAGCGTCAGCGTGTGGCCATGGGCCGCTGCATCGTGCGGGAGCCCAAGGTCTTCCTCTTCGATGAACCCTTAAGCAATCTGGACGCCAAATTGCGTGTACAGATGCGGCTGGAGATCCGCAAGCTGCACGAAGACCTCCATATTACGAGCATCTATGTCACCCACGATCAGGTGGAAGCCATGACCCTGGGGGATCGCTTGATCGTCATGGACGACGGTTACGCGGCCCAGATCGGCTCCCCGCTCGAGGTATACGAGCGCCCGGCAACCCAATTCGTGGCCGGATTTATCGGATCGCCGGCCATGAACTTTCTCACGGCCCGCATCAGCGACGATGGCCGCTGGGTGGCGATCGACGATCGCGATCGGTTGCCGCTGGGCAATGGTGTTTCAAACGGTGTCCCCGGGCAGGAGGTTATCCTGGGCATCCGACCGGAACATTTCGACCTGGTGGCGGAAGACGCGGGGCAGATTGAGTTCAAGGTGAATCATGTGGAAATTTTGGGCGCTGACACCCTGGTATACGGGCATTTTGGCCACCGGGCAACCGATTTGACCCTGCGTCTGCCGGACATTCATAATTTCACCAAGAATACCCGCCTGTCTTTGTCCGTGGCAACGAACAAACTCCACCTGTTCGATCCCCAAACCCGTCAGCGTATCGAAGGATGAAGACCTTTCAGCTACCCTCCGCCAATGAAGCCTACACCATGGGAGACAGTTCGTCATAAAACCCGCTTGGCGCCAGTTCCGCAAAGTGCGTGCGGGTCAAGCCGATGAGGTGCCGCCGGATGTCGGTGCACAGGTCGCAGTGGTTCAGGTAGGTCGATCGCCGGGGGACGTAGCCATGGTTTTCACAGGCCAGGTCGTAAAGCCCGCGAATACCGGTCGCCGCCAGGCGATCGAGCAGCCGGTATTTGCCGGCCGGCAGGGGCCGGCCCAGATCCTCCATGGCGATGGCCAGACCGGCACACAAGCCCGGAATATAGTGGCCGTAAAGATCGATGTGGAAATGGGAGCTGTCGGCCAGCACCGCGGCGCAGCTCAACGGGCTTTGGGCCAGTATTTGTGCCGGTGGGTGCCGGGGATAGACATCGCCCAAGGTCTCCAGCGCCCGGCCGCCGAGATGCAGCCAGTAGCGCTCGGGGATGCGCCGCCGGTAATCCCGGCCGAAGACGGCCTCGAATTCATCCATGCTGTGGGTGGTTTGATCCCCCAGGCGGTCCAGGTCGCGCACAAAGGCGTTAACCCAGGGGAGTACCTGGACGCCGACCCGCCGGCAGGCCGCGATCACCCCCCGCACACGGGCGAAGGGGATATGGGCGTTGTGAAAGGGGCTCATGGATACCAGCAGGGTGTGCAGACCGGCGTTTTGCAGGGTTTCCAAAACGGCCACGGCCTGCCCGGGATCGACGAACCAGGCCGAATTGGTTTCCACATAGTCGATGCCCAGGCCCCCATCGCGGGCGGCTTCCAGCACGATCGTCAGTTTGTGCGGATCGAGCAAAGGTTCCCCGCCGCCGATATGCACCGACCGGCACCCCATGGCCAGGATACGCGCGAAGATCGCTGCGGCCTGTTGCCCATCCAGATAGTCTTTGCTGCGCCGGGGGCTGCTGTTGTAAAGACAGTGGCCGCAGCGCGAGACACAGTGGTAATTGGTGATCACGCCGCCGGATGTCAGCTGTTTGATGTTCAGCCGGGTCATGATATAGGAAACCGCATGGGGATCATGGTCTATAACCTTTACCCCCGCTGAAAGCACCGGTCAACCGCGATCAAGGAACCAAACCAATGGAACTGACCCCCCACCTGCATGCCTTCCTGTGGACGTCCCCCGGCGCCAACAACTGCAATACCTATCTGATGCGCTCCCCCGAGAAGAACATCCTGGTCGATCCCGGTCATGCGGCCTATTTCGACCATGTGCGCGAGGGCTTGCGTCAACTGGACTTGACCGTTGAGGACATCGACCTGGTGATCTGCACCCACGCACATCCGGATCACATCGAGGCCGTGCACCTGTTTGCCGAAACCGCGGCCCTTTTTGCCCTGCATGCGGTCGAATGGCGGCTGGTGGAAGAGATGGCACCCCTTCTGAAGTCCTCCATGCATATTGACCTGTCCCTGTTTGCGCCGGATTTTTTTCTGGCCGAGGGGGCCCTGACGGTCGGCGATATCGTCCTCGATGTCTATCACACGCCCGGGCATTCCCCCGGCGCGATATCGCTCTTCTGGCCCCAGGAAAAGGCCTTGTTCAGCGGTGATCTGGTTTTTAAGGGGGGGCTGGGGCGCACCGATCTTCCCGGCGGTGACGGCGAGCAGCTCAAGGATAGCATCCGTCGCCTGGCGGCCCTGGATGCCGCCTGGCTGCTTTCCGGTCACGGCGAGGTGCTATCCGGTGCCGAGGCCGTGGTGGAGAACTTCGACCTGGTGGAGCGAACCTGGTTTGGGTATGTTTAGCTTCTTAAGGCCCGGCAATCATTCGAGGGTCCGGGGAAGGGCCACAAGACTTCAAGGGGCTTTCAAGGGCGGCTTTGGGCGTGTATGCGCGGATCGCCCGCACGGGCCCAAAGGGTTTGATGGGAAGGTTCCGGGCGGGGGTGTGACCATGGTGCCCGGCGGTTCGGGAAAAAACGGAAAGCGCACCGCATCCCATTGGAGGGTGGCCCACGGCCGGCGTTTCGTTTTCTGTTGGGGGCCTTTTTTGTGGCACCCCATCGGCGATTGACAGAACCTGTCAAAACGGTACAATGCGGGCTGAATCCATCCTGATAAAA
>JASFFM010000425.1:0-3708 GCA_050124295.1 Desulfobacterales bacterium
CTGGTCCCCGGAGGATTATTTCAGTGAAGATATCCGCAAACCGGATCATGTCTATTGCCGGCGGGGCGGGTTTCTATCGCCCATCCCCTTCGATCCGACCGCTTTCGGCATCCCCCCATCGAACCTAGAAGCCACCGATAGTTCTCAGATTCTCGCACTGATCGCCGCCAAAACGGCCCTTGATCAAGCCGGATACGGTGAAGGGGCCGATTTCGACCGCGACCAGACGGCTGTCATTCTCGGGGTTACGGGCACCCAGGAATTGGTCATCCCCCTGAGTTCCCGGCTGAGCTGGCCCAAATGGAAACGCGCCCTCGAATCCGCCGGCGTGGAAGCGGAAAAAACCCGCGCCATCACGAGGGAACTGTCCCAAGCGTATGTCGCCTGGCAGGAGAATTCCTTTCCCGGGCTTTTGGGCAATGTTGTTGCCGGCCGCATTTGCAACCGTCTGGATCTGGGGGGCACCAACTGCGTGGTCGATGCGGCCTGCGCCAGCTCCATGAGTGCCATCAACCTGGCCTTGATGGAGCTGTATACCGGGCGGTCGCGCATGGTGGTAACCGGCGGGGTCGACACCCTGAATGACATCTTCATGCATATGTGCTTCGCGCGCACCCAGATTTTGTCGCCATCCGGCGACGCACGCCCTTTTTCGGCCCATGCCGATGGAACCGTGCTGGGTGAAGGTATCGGCATTCTGATCATGAAGCGGCTGGCCGATGCCGAAGCTGACGGTGACCGCATTCTTGCGGTTATGAAAGGCATCGGATCCAGCAGCGACGGCAAATCGCAGAGCATCTATGCCCCCCGTGTCGCAGGCCAGTTGAAAGCCCTGCAAAAAGCCTATGCCGCCGCCGGCATCGCACCGGCCACGATTGATCTCATCGAAGCCCATGGTACGGGCACGCGGGTTGGTGACAAGATAGAAGTGCAGGCCCTCCGCAAACTTTTCGGCGACGACGACGAGACCTCCCATTGTGCGCTGGGTTCGGTAAAATCCATGATCGGCCATACCAAGGCCGCCGCCGGTGCCGCCGGCCTGATCAAAACGGTGATCGCCCTGCAGCACAAAATCCTGCCGCCGACCCTCAAGGCCGACCAACCCGACCCGGACCTCGCGCTTGAAAAAAGCCCCTTTTACCTGAACGCCCGGACCCGTCCGTGGTTTCGTACCAACGGCCGTCCGCGGCGGGCCGGGGTCAGTGCCTTCGGTTTCGGGGGCAGCAATTTCCACGTGGTGCTCGAAGAACACAGCGCCCGGCGCGCGGATGTCGCCTGGGACGGATCCATTGAAATCGTCGCCCTGTCCGAACCGTCCCGGGATCAGCTGCTGGAGGCCTTCGAATCCATGCGGAAGGCTCTGGGCGAGGCCCCCCCGGAAGCCGTTCCGCATCTGGCCCGTCAAAGCCGCGCGTCCTTTTCTTGTGCCAAGGACCTGCGCCTCCTCTTGACGCTCACCCGTACCGAAGACCACCAGGGCCCCCGCTGGGACACGGATGCCGTTTTCGATCAAGCGGCCCGCAGCCTTGAAACCAACGCCGAGGCCGCTTTCTGGCAAACACCGGCCGTCATTTTTGGATCGGGTAAGCCGCCCGGGCGCTTGGCCTTTATGTTCCCGGGCCAGGGCAGCCAGTATCTTCACATGGGGCGTGATCTCGTGAACTGGTTTCCGGAGGCCCTGGAGACACTCGAATCAGCATCCGACGCCTTTTCAGGCCAGGCGCCGCTGACCGATTATATCTATCCGCGGCCCCTGCCGACCCAATCCAGACAACAAAACGACGATGCGCTGCGCCATACGGCGGTAGCCCAGCCTGCCATCGGCGGGGTCAGTGTGGCCATGGACAAAGTCCTCAAACGATTCGGACTGGCGCCTGACGCCACCTGTGGGCACAGCTACGGCGAATTGACCGCGCTTTACAGTGCCGGCTGGTTTGATGAAAGCACACTGCATGCACTCTCCGCGTTGCGCGGGCGGCTGATGGCGGAAGCAGGCGGTAATCCCGACCAACCCAACGGCGCCATGCTGGCGGTCAAGGCGCCGCTGGAATCACTGGAGCGCCTGTTGGCGGAAGCCGCGCTTGATGTGGTTTTGGCCAACCGCAACGCCCCCCGCCAGGGCATTCTCTCGGGATCCACCGAAAACATCCGCCGGGCCGAGGAGGTTTGTAAAGCGCATAAACTTCGCAGCGTGCGGCTGCCGGTGTCGGCCGCCTTTCACAGCCCCCTCGTGGAGAGCGCCCGCAAGCCGTTTGCCGCCGCATTGCAATCGATTCCCTTGCAGCCCGGCAGCATACCGGTTTACAGCAATACCACCGGCGCCCCCTACCCCACCGCGCCGGAAGCGATTCGCGCCCTGCTCGGCGACCATTTGCGCAACCCGGTCAATTTTATTGGCGAAATCGAAGCGCTCTATGAGGATGGCCACCGGATTTTTCTTGAAGTGGGACCCAAAACGGTTCTGACCGGTCTGGTGCGCACGATCCTCAAAGGCCGGGATTTCCACGCCCTGGCCATGGACGCCAGCAACGGCAAAAAATTCGGGATTGCCGATCTTGCCCATCTGCTGTGTCAGGCAGCCGCCCTGGGTTGCCCGGTGGTCTGGGATGAATGGGAACACCAGGAGGATCCCCCGCCAGGGTATAAAATGCGGATTCCCATTACGGGCGCCAATTATCGTACGCTCACCCCTGAAATCGAAAAGCACCGCTCGCCCGGGGGGGTATCTTCCCAACCCGAACCGTCCCCGGCCAGCCATGCTGAATCCCTGGGGCACGCTCCTGACGAAATCCGGCCCCGCACCAGCGACCCCACCACCGGCGGCCAAGCAACATCCGAACACCCAACGCCCGCCGGGTTTGCCCCGGGGCCCCAACCGACAACCGCGAGTTCTTCCGTGAACAATTCAAACCATCCCATATGGCAAGCGCTTCAAGTGGTGCAGCAGGGGTTGCAGTCCTTGCAAGCCCTTCATTCCCAGACGGTGGCGGCGCACCATAAATTTCTCGACACCCAACAGCAAGCCAGCCGAACACTCCAGGAAATGATGGAAAACGCCCGTCACTTCGGCGAAGCGGCCCTGAACGGCCCAACGCTCCTGCCGACCCCTGCCCTGGCCTCCGGGGCGGAACCCGCCGCCCCCGCCGCCACGCCGGAGCAGCCTACATCGGCGGAGATCACTTCGCCCGGCCAACGCTTCCCAGATCAGAACGCACCCGACGTCCACAACCGACCGGGAAGCGATACGCCGATCATCCCGCCCGCCGATGCCGGCCACCAGGGGACCCAGACCGTCGATCGCGCACAGGTCGTGCAGGTCCTGCTGGAGGCGGTCAGCGAACTTACCGGCTATCCCGCTGACATGCTGGCCATGGACATGCATATCGAGTCCGATCTGGGCATCGATTCCATCAAACGGGTGGAAATCCTCTCCCGCATCGAAGAGAAAATGCCGGCCTTACCCACCCTAACGCCAGACGTGATCGCCGAATTCGAAACCCTGGGACACGTCGCCGCCTTTTTGGCCGGAATGCCGTCCGGTCAACCCGCCGACCCGGTCGCAAAACAGCCGGCGTCCACCGTCGACAACGCGATCGGCGCGACTGAAACCGGGACGGCGGCCGTGCTGTTGGAGGTGGTCAGCGCCTTGACCGGCTATCCCCTGGACATGCTCCATCTGGAGATGGATGTGGCGTCCGATCTGGGCAT
>JASFFM010000426.1:0-3706 GCA_050124295.1 Desulfobacterales bacterium
TATCGCCGCGGCCAAAAACGATGCGGCCGCGCTGATCAATCCCGAAGCCCTCGACGACGAAGATTACCGGCTGGTGCTCGCGCATGCTTGGGAAGGCACACCGCTGGAACGCGCACGAGTGAAAAGCGGCGGATGAGCACCTGCTTGACCAGGATCGGCTGATTCGCTATTTTCGACCCACCGCCGGGCAACTCCCCGACGCTGCCTATTAAAAACACGATGGCTTGGGTGCCGGATGAATCCCGGTCCCGCTGGGCTGCGCGAGGCCTAAAATCAAAGGCATTCTCGTTTTGCAGGCTCTCCTGGCAAGCCCCCCTTGATCGCCGCAGGCCGCCGTTTGGGGGAGCGGGCCTGACAAGCCCGGCGGTAGGGGACCAAGCGCCGGCCACCATTGGGTACTGCGGATCCCCTATCCAGATCGGGAGCGGGCATGGCTGGGTTCACCCTGCTGAGCGGAAATCGATTGGAGCGCCTGGCACGCGCATTGGCGGAGCGGACCCGCGAGCGTCGGTCCGATCCCTTCTTGGCGGAGACCATTGTCATTCAAAGCCGGGGCATGGAGCGCTGGCTGGCTTTGGAAATCGCCCGACATAACGGCATTGCCGCCAATCTGACGTTTCCCTTCCCGGACACATTTCTGCAGCGCATGCTCAATGCCGTCCTGCCCGAAACCTCCGCGGACCGTCCTTTGACGCGCGAAACCATGACCTTCGGGATCTATGCCTTGCTGCCCCGTCTTGTCGCCAGCGATCCGGATTTCGATCCCCTGGGCAACTACCTTGTCAATGACGATACGGGCGTCAAGCGGCTTCATCTGGCCGAACAGATTGCCTACCTGTTCGATCAGTACCTGGTTTTCAGGCCGGACATGATCCTCGCCTGGGATGAAGGACATGTGATCGGCGACGACCCGCATCAGCGCTGGCAGGCCACCCTGTGGCGTGAATTGGGGCAACACCACACCACCCCCCATCGCGCCCGTCTCTGGCGGCGGATGCTCGATGCCTTGGCACGCGGGTCAGTGGCCACCGATGCCTTGCCGCCAAGGGTTTCGGTATTCGGCATCTCTTATTTGCCGCCTTTTTATCTGCAGGTGCTTTGGGCCTTGTCACGGGAAATGACGGTGGACTACTACCAGATGAATCCCTGTCGGGAATTTTGGGCCGACATCGTCAGCCGGGGAGAAGAAAAGAAATGGCGCCGTCCCCTGCGGGAGCGCAAAAGCCTTGGTGCCCTGGAAGATTATCATCTGGAGGAGGGCAATCGCTTACTGGCTTCGATGGGCCGCCAGGGGCGCGCTTTTCATCGCCTGATCGGCGATTTGGATATCTCTGGCGCGGATGATTACCAGCGCAATCCGGGGACAACCCTTCTGGCCGCCGTTCAAAACGATATTCTCCACCTGCGCAACCGACCACCGCAAGGGGAAGATCGGGCGACCGCGCCGCTCGACGACCGTTCGATTCAAATTCATGCCTGCCACAACCCCATGCGCGAAATCGAGGTCCTCTACGATCAACTGCTGGATCTTCTGAATAACGATCCCCAGTTGGAACCTCGCGACATTCTGGTGCTCACACCGGATATCGATCGCTATGCGCCCTTTGTCCAAGCCGTTTTCGGGGCTCCCGAGGATCGCGGTCAGCGCTTACCTTTCAGTATCGCCGATCGCGGTCCGCTTCCCAGCCGTCCCCTGGTGGAAGCCTTCTTCCTGCTTCTGAACCTGAAGCGATCGCGTTTCCCCGCCCGCGAAATAATCAGCCTGCTCGAAATCACCGCCCTTCGCGCACGGTTCGCTCTTTCCGATGACGACATCCGGCTGATTGAACAGTGGGTGGAGGAAACACGCATTCGCTGGGGGGTGGACGCCACCTCAAAAACGCAATGGGGCTTGCCGCCATCCGGGGAAAATACCTGGCAGACCGGTCTGGATCGACTGCTCATGGGATATGCCATGCCCTTTGAAAGCGGTGAACTGTACCAAGGCATTTTACCGGCTGCCGGCGCCGAAGGGGCCAATGCCGATGTTTTAGGCCGTCTGGTGCACTTCATCGAGATGCTGCATCAATGGCAGCGGCAGTCGCAACAAACCATGCCGGCGGCGGCCTGGTCGCTATCCCTGACCAAGCTTGTGGACACGATGTTCCAACCGACGCCTGGGGAAGAGCCGGACCTTTGGTTGATCCGAGGTCTGATTGGCGAGATGCGGCAATCCTGCGAAACCGCCGGCATGCTCGAACCGGTGGGTATCGAAGTGGTTCGGACCTATCTCGAACGGCGCATGCAGGAGGAACGCTCGGGGGCAGGATTCATTTCCGGCGGGATTACCTTCGGGGCCCTGCTGCCCATGCGCAGTATCCCGGCCAAAGTCATCTGCCTGGTGGGCCTGAACCAGGATGTCTTCCCCCGGGAGGATCGCGCCCTGGGTTTCGATCTCATGGCTGCGGCCCCCCGCCTCGGCGACCGGTCCCGTCGCCATGATGACCGCTACCTTTTTCTGGAGGCCCTGGTGTCTGCGCGCCATTGCTTTTATCTCAGCTACACGGGGTTTGATCTTCAGGACAATACGCCCCTGCCGCCATCGGTCCTGGTCAGCGAACTGGTCGATGCGATCGTCGAAGCGTATCCGCTGTGCGAAGCGGACCTGACGACCCAGCATCGGCTGCAGGCCTTTTCTCCGGCCTATTTCAACGGGCGCGACCCCCGGTTTTTCAGCTACAGCCGTCAATCCTGCGATGCCGCCCGGCAGGCCGCGACGGCCTCCTGTGCTTCCGTCCGTCCGCCGAGTTTGGTCGTCGGCCCCCTGCCCGAGTGGGATGATGCGTTTCAAACCGTCGATATCGATCGTCTGGCGCGCGCCATCGCGCACCCCTGCCGGTTCCTGTTGGCGCAGCGCCTGCGGGTAAGACTCGACGATGACCGCAAAGAGGAAGACGATCGGGAAAGCTTCACTCTGGATCCACTGGATCAATTCCATATCGGGCAGGACCTGTTGAAGGATATTGAACGTCTGCCGTCCGCCGCAACGGCGCTTGCCAAAGCGCGCGCCCTGGGACAGTTGCCCCACGGTGATCCGGGGTCCATGAGGTTCGAGGAGATCTATGGCGAAGCGGGTGAACTGGTTCGTGCCCTTCAGACCGTGCAAGCGGACACAGCGCCGGAAACATTAGCGGTGCAGGTTCAGATGGCCGGTTTTACGATCACGGGTCGTCTGGAAAACATTTATCCGGCGGCCCAATTGTGTTATCGATACAGCCGCACGAAGGGGATCGATCTCATCGGCGCCTGGATCCGGCATCTCCTGTGGTGTCACCTGACCCCTGACAGGGGCCATCGTCGTACCATTCTGATCAATCGTGACGGGCAGCGGTGTTTCCAAAGGGCGCATGACCCGGAGGGCGCCTTGCGGCACCTGTTGTCCATTTATTTGCGGGCCGGCCATGAACCACTGCCCTTTTTCCCACGGTCGTCCTGGGACTATGCCCAACGACGCTTTGAAAAAAACGATGCGGTTGAAAAAGCGCTGCAAAGCGTTCGCTCCCGCTGGCGCCAGTCCTTTGTGCAGCCCGGTGAGGGGGAAGACCCCTATATCCAGTATTGTTTTCGCGATGCCGAACCCCTGGACGACGCCTTTGTGACGCTCACCGAGGCCATCTACCAACCGATCCTGCAGTCGGTTGAGATCCTATGACCCCGCAGGCGCTCG
>JASFFM010000427.1:0-3702 GCA_050124295.1 Desulfobacterales bacterium
AGGGTCTTATTCCAGCATTCCGATGGCGATTTCCACCCGTCGATTTTTTTGGCGTCCCTCTTCCGTATCGTTGTCGGCAATGAAGTTGGTGGCCCCATACCAGATATCGATAACCCGGTCGGGATCGAATCGACCCTGCTGGAGGATGAAATTCTTCACGCTCTGAGCCCGCATGCGGGAAAGCTTAAGATTATATTCCGGGTCCCCGCTGTTGTCGCTAAAACCGGCCAGAACCGCAAAACTCTTGGGATTGTTTTGCAAAAATTCGGCCACTTGCTTGAGGTTGTTATGATCCCCCGGCAGCACGTCCACCTGGTCGAAGGCGAATTCCACGTTGCGGGCTTTGGCCCCCACGGTTTGCTTTTCGGTGATGGTTTCGATTTCCACTTTTGAATCCACCACATAGAGCGGACCCGCGCCGACGACCGGATTGTCATAGAATTGATCGAACGCTACCACGCGGGAGCATTCATTGACGGCCGCCATGTCGTCCAGCATTTGGGTGGCCTTGGGGGTCGTGGCCGAACTGACCAGGTAAAAACAAACATTGTATTTTTGGGCCAGCGCCGTGGCGGTATCCAGAGGCCGTAGTTTCTGGCCTCCGAATGTATAGGTGCCATCGCTGAAAATAAACACGACCGTTTTACCGGTGAGTTTGGCCAAGATGGGGTCCAGGGCCTTGATGCCTTCGGCCAGGGGTGTGGGCTGATCGGCCAAGGTGCTGGCTTCCCTGGTTGTTTTCGGTAGACTGTCGATGGCGGCCGCAAATTGGTCCCGATTGTAGGGCTGCATTTCGTAGTAGGTCCTAAAGGGCGTGAAAAGATAAAGCCCCGCATTATAGCCCAGCTCCGGTAAGAGCGCATTCTGCTGTTTGAGGATTTCAAGCTCCGCGGTCAATTTGGTGACATCATCCCGGTAGGGATCTTTCATGGACCCGGAGGCATCGACGAGAACCACAAAATTGTCTGCTGTACGGACGAAAACGTCCGTCTTGATCACATTCGTTTTGATTTCTTCCGCCGTGAGTATCTCGAAAGCCGCCGCGCCGGAAGCATACACCAGCAGCAGCATCATACCTGCCATCAAATACCGTTTCTTCATCAGATTCTCCTTACTTTGGTTGGTCATCGTTTGAGCGCACAAAATGCAATGGGTATTTGGCCCGAGCAGACATTGCCTGACCCGCGAACCCGATAGGACGGTCGGCCTTTGGTATCGGCGCATCGATCGGCGAGAGGGCAAAATGCCCGCCCTTTAAGACGTATCGCCAATTGAGGGTTTTCGTTAGCGATCTCGCCCGCGCCGAGGATTCACGCAGGACGGGGTTGTCCACGGGATCGATCCCTCAGCGGTGGGTACAACCCGCAACCTACGCCAAACTGTCGAGGACTCGAGAGAAGGCTTCCACGCGATAGCGGGCGAAATTTTCTCAAGATGGGTTCTAATGTCATTTTAGCCTATTAATCAAGACATAAAAGGCTGTCATCTTCCGGCCATTAACGGTCAGGAAAATCGAACTGGGCATATTTACGGGCCAGGTTCTCGTAAAGGTGGGCTTCTTCGTGTTTGCCGCGCTTGCGACAGCCGGCCGCGTAGATACGGCATTTTTCCCGCAGCATGGCGGCGGCGCTCCGGGCCTGATCGACCGTGAGCGGTTCGCTGCCGAGGATCTTGTCCAGGGACTGAATGCGAAAGCGGTCCAGGCCGGCGGCCGCGGATAGCTGATCGGCATGCCCGCCGCGCTTGATCACCAGCGGTTCCTCAAGCAGGTGGATGGGGTAGCGCAAGCTTACCCGCAGCCAGAGGTCGTAGTCTTCGCAGGCCGGCAGGGACTCGTCGAAGCCGCCCATGTCTTCCAGCAGCCCGCGACGCATCATAACCGCCGAGGGGCTGACCAGGCAGAGCGCCAGGGAGGCCTCGAAGATCCAGCCGGAGGGTTTGCGGTGGCGGCGCTTGGGGTTGACGCGCACGCCCCGCCGCATCCAGATCTCTTCATTCTGGCAGATCATGGCCTCGGGGTGGGTGTCGAAAAAGGCCGCCTGGCGGAGCAGTTTATCCGGATGCCAGAGATCGTCCGAATCAAGGAAGGCCAGCAGGTCGCCACGGGCATACCGCATACCATGGTTGCGGGCGGCGCTGACGCCCTGGTTGGTTTGCCGCAGTAAACGGGCTTGACCACCGTAGCCCGCCAGGATGGTATCGGTGTCGTCGGTGGATCCGTCATCCACGACAATCAATTCCATATCCTGAAAGGTCTGGGCCAGGACGGAATCGATGGCTTCCGACAGGCACCAGGCGCGGTTATAGGTCGGGATGATGACCGACACGCGGTTGTTTCTGTTGCCATCCTTCACGCGCCTGAATTCCCCCACGCAAAAAATTGGGTCGCCAAATCATAAGCTTCGCTGCCTTTGGCCCTGTGCCATAGGGTGCCTGGCCCCTAAAGTCAATTCCTAACAGGCCAGACCGGTTAGGCTTGTTTCCTATATCCCAACCAAGGGTTGCACTCGTGATCACGATTTGTTAGAGAGGAATCATCCCGTCTGCTGCAGATTCAATTTCTCATTGATTATCCATAGTTTATCACCAGAAAGGAGGCCGCCTGCCATCACCAACCCGGTTCCACCTTTCGTGTGGGCCTAAATTTTATACAACCAAGGAGGGTTCCATGAAAAAAATTCTGCTATTGACTGTCGCTATCGTATTCGGCCTGGCCCTGATCATGGGCGGAACGCCGGCCGATGTCCAGGCCAAAACCACTTTTGTGACCATCGGCACCGGCGGGATTACCGGGGTCTACTACCCCACCGGCGGCGCCATTGCCAAGATGGTGAACGCCAAACGCAAGGAATACGGCATTCGGGCCACGGTGGAGTCCACCGGCGGTTCAGCATTTAACGTCAACGCCATCATGGCCGGCGACCTGGAATTCGGTGTGGTGCAGTCCGATCGCCAGTACCAGGCCTTTAAAGGCGAAGAAGGATCCGAATGGGCCGGCAAACCCCAGCCCGACCTGCGCGCCGTTTTCAGCATTCATCCCGAATCGGTGACCTTGTGCGCCACAGTCGATTCCGGTATTAAAACGGTCATGGACCTGAAGGGCAAACGCGTCAATCTCGGCAATCCGGGATCGGGTCATTTGCAAAATTCCAAGGACACCCTGATGGCGATCGGGATGGACCCTGAAAAAGACCTCAAGGCCGAGTACATCAAGGCCGCCGAAGCCCCGGGCTTGCTCCAGGACGGTCGTATCGATGCCTTTTTTTACACGGTTGGCCATCCCAGCGGTGCATTCAAAGAAGCCACGGCTGGCAAAACCAAAGTCATGTTTGTCGCCGTTGAAGGTCCGGGCATCGACAAACTGGTGGCCGATAATTCCTACTATGCTAAATCAGTTGTTCCGGTCGAGAATTATCCGGGCGCCGTCAATGATGCCGATGTGCCGACCTTTGGAGTGAAGGCCACCTTCTGCACCTCCGCCGCCGTACCGGACGAAGTGGTCTACGCCATCACCAAGGAGGTATTCGACAACTTTGATCAGTTCAAAAAGCTTCATCCGGCTTACGCCGTTTTGACCAAAGAAGGCATGCTGGAAGGCCTCTCGGCCCCGATTCATCCGGGTGCCATGAAATACTACAAAGAAGCCGGTCTGATGAAGTAGGCTTCTTTCCCCTGTGGCGAGCGGCCGGCCCTGGGCGGCCG
>JASFFM010000428.1:0-3697 GCA_050124295.1 Desulfobacterales bacterium
CGCCTGGAAGCCGTAAGCTATGCCATCGATCTCAAGGGCTATATGATGCGCGCCGTCTCGCAGGTCAATCGGGAGTGGGCCCGGGTGAGTCATGCTGCGCTGGAAGGTGGCTTCTCCTTTGCCGTGTTGGGCGGGGCGCTGATCCAAGCCTATTCAGCCATCGACTTCGTCGACCGCGTGGATGTTCTGCTGGTGACCGCCAGCCGGCCGGATGTCATGCGCTTGCAGCCCCTGGCGGAGAGGGTCGCGCAGGTGCTCGCGGCCATGAATAAAATGGGCACCGCCATGGATATGCAATGCGACCGCTGTTCCTACCAGGCGGTCTGCGACGAAATCAGCGGGCTGCGCGCCATGCGGAAAACCATGGAGGATCGCCGTGTCTGAAGCAGATCGGCGTGGCCACCAATCCAGACCGACCATTATCGCCGTCTTCGGCAAAACCACGCTCAGCGCCATGGTCACCAAGGTCTTGATGGAAGAAAGCCATCAGCGCATCCTGGCCATCGATGCCGACCCTGCCGTTGGCCTGGCCACCTCCCTGGGCCTGACGGTGACCAAAACGATCGATGACATCCGCAACGCGCTGGTAGGCGATGTCCAGTCCGGCCATAAAAGCGATCCTCAAGAGGTCCTTCGCCGGCTGGACTATGACGTGCTGGAAGCCCTCGTGGAATACCGCAATCTGGCCTTTCTGGCCGTGGGGCGCCCCGAGCAGGAAGGCTGCTACTGCCAGGTCAACCAGCTGCTGAAAGAAATCATCGGCGGTCTGTCGCAGCACTTCGATTATGTGGTCATCGACGGCGAGGCGGGCATCGAACAGATCAACCGCCGCGTGATGAGGGCGGTCACGCATTTGCTGCTGGTTTCGGATTCTTCCCTGAAAGGCCTCCAGGTCTGTCGCACGATCAAGACCGTGGCCGCCTCGGCCATGGCCTATCGCCGGGAGGGTCTGATCCTTAACCGGGTCCGCGCAAAGGATGGTGCAATAGGACCCGGGCGGACCTCCGATCTAAGCCTTATGGGAACGGTACCGGAATCGGAACAGGTTCGCCGCGCGGACATGGCCGGCCAGAGCATCTTGTCGCTGCCGGAAGGCGAGGCCCTTCAGGCCCTTCGGTGCTGCCTGGCGAACCTGCTGGCGGACGTATCCGAATCCATACGCCATCCCCGCAGGGAGAAGCCTCCACCCACCCTTTAACCAGGCGGCCTACCCATCCGCACCCACCGTCGGTGGGTGCCATCAGCAGCCACTTATCGGCTGCGGCCGATAAGGTACGCCTGGTCTGCTGCGCTCAGGAGGTGGCTGAGTCTTCATCCAAATAAAACCGTGAGGGACAATGGTCCGGCATGGCCGCATCTTGGTCCCCGTTTTGCAAAATCTTTTGAGCACATCTCCCCCTGCCGACCGGCAAACGGTTGAACGGATCAAGGGTGCCCCCGTCGCTTCAATGATGATGAACCCCAACCATGCCAGCCAAAGATCGATACCGCTGGCGGAGGTAGCGTTCGCGCGCACGGCCCATCCCATGCGCGATGTTCGAAAAGGGACGATGAGCAATCGTGATCACCACCAGGCCATAGGAGATCATATGGACTAACAACAGCAGGACAAAAAAGCGCTTGTCACCGGCAGCACCGCCGGCATCAATTACGCCATCGCCGAGGTCTTGGCCCGGGAAGGCGCCGCGGTTATCGTTAATGGGCGCACGCAATCATCGGTGGATGGCGCCCTTGCGAACCTTGCCCCGATTGCCACGGGCCAAGTCGTGGGGTTTGCCGGCGACCTTTCCCAGGCCGACGTCGCCCAGCGCCTTGTCGTGGACTATCCGGCGGTGGACATCCTGATCAACAATCTGGGCATTTTCGCGCCGCTGGCCTTTGAAGATGTTGCGGGCACGGAATGGCGATGGTTTTTCGAGGTGAACGTGTTGAGCGGGGCGCGCCTCAGCCGGCTCTATCGCCCGGCCATGCGGGCGCGCAACTGGGGACGGATCATCTTTATTTCCAGTGAGAGCAGCGTCCAGATTACCGCCGAGATGATTCACTAGGCCATGCGCAAGACCGCCCAGCTGGCTGTCTCGTGCGGGTTGGCGGAAATCGTTGCCGGGACCGGTATTACCGTCAACGGTGTTTTGCCGGGACCCACGAAATCCCGCGGGGTAGCGGACTTTGTCGCGGCATTGGCCCGGCAGGAAGGTCAATCCATCGAAACATTCGAGCAGCGCTTTGTCCAGGAGGTGCGACCGACATCATTGATCCAGCGTTTGGCAACCCCCCGCGAAATGGTTACCCTGGTGGCTTACCTGGCCAGCCCCCTGGCATCTGCCACCACCGGGGCGGCCTTGCGCGTCGACAGGGGGGTCGTCAAAAACGCTTTTTAGCGCGTTAGCGCGCACCCCGCTTCAGAAGACCCCCGGGGCCCGGTCAGGCCGGCGCACTTGGGCAACCTCTGGCGGCGGCCCATGGGCCGCTCATGGTTTCAGGTAGCGATCCTCGATTTTCCGAATGGCGCCGGTGTCCACCATTTCTTTCAGAATACGGCCGAATTCCTTGGTCGCTTCCATGAAGCTCGATTTCTTGGAAATACCCATATAGACGGGATCGAGGTGTGAAAACTTGAAAGGCGCTTTGACGATGCGATCCTCCAGATTCAGTTCTCTAATCCAGTAGCGCCCCTCCAGGTCGGTCGCAATAAAGGTATCGATCTGGCCGGCAGCGAGTTTGGTGATGTTCAATTTCAGAGAATCCGCAGGGATTTTTTCCAGGCTCTGGTCGTTGTCGAACATGGGGGCATACTGCGCCTCGGACTTCACGCCGATTTTCAGTTTCTGCAGGTCATCATAAATGCGCAGGGTGATGCCGCGTTTTTTGAGCAGGAAAAAGACCTTGTCCGTGCGCACGCGATAGCGTGGCTGCACGTAATGAATGTATTTTTCCCGCTCCGGGCGCCGCAACAGGCTGCTCATGACATCGGCCTGCCCTTCCTGCATCATCCTGAGGCATTCTTCAAAGGAGCCCCGCTTGAAGGTCAGGGTCCGGTTCATACGCGCTGCCATTTGTTCCAGAATTTCAACGTCGATGCCGCCCGGCTGCGACGGGTGGCCGATTTTGAAGGGTGGAAAATCACTGAAGGCCACAACGATGGCCTCCTGGCTATGGACCGTCAGCGGGATCAGCATAGCGGCCACCACGAGACCCATGTAGAGCCCGATCGATTTTAATGCCATGGTCGTCCTCCTTTCATTTGGGACCAACCCGAGTATGCTTGGTTTGAGATCACCTTCCGCAGGGCCCAAGAGCAGGTCAGGCTATCCGTCGGGCCATGGGACCGGGTGGAAGGGCGATTCTCCCTATCCCGTCAAAGCGGGTGCCTTGGTGGGCTGCAACCATGGTGCGCGACGCCCGTATCCCCGCTGTGATTGGCCGGCCCGGGGGGCCGGCTCATTATCGGAAACCGGGGCGGATTGCTTTTGCCCATATCGTGACCATATTTACGTAAAATTTATTTGACAACCGCCTTAGATAAAATGATTGGTCCTAAAATACAAACGAGGAGACTATCATGAACCAGTTGAAATGTGCTGCAGAAAAATTATCCCTTCGGACGCTGGGGTTTATTCTTTTACCGTTTGTGGCCTTCTTCACCATCGTCGCCAACATCGTCTTGCCCATTCTGGGGCTTTTTCTGGCTATCCCG
>JASFFM010000429.1:0-3689 GCA_050124295.1 Desulfobacterales bacterium
CCTGGGAAAGATCCTTAACAGCGACGCCAATATTCTCGAAGTCACCCGGCCCTACGCCGAGAATCTGGTTCAAAAAGGCTACGATACCCAAAAGCTTTTCAAAACCCTCGGAAGAGAAACGCAGTCCATGGGGCAGTACGCACGTCGCATGCCCCGCTATGTCAATGAAATCCTGCGCCAGGCGGCCAGCGGGCAATACCAGCTCGAATTCCGCCATCGGGGATTTGAGCAGTTCGATCGCAAGCTCGAGCGAGGCATCAATCGTCTGACCGTGGGGGCCGTTATCTCCGCATCGACCATCGCCGCTTCGCTGATTCTGAACAGCAGTCAGAAAGTCATGGAGTTCGAACTGCCCTTTTTCGGACACCCAAGCTTTTCCATCACCTCCATCCTGGGCATCACCGGGTACCTCATCGCCACCGTTCTGGGTATCTGGCTTATCGTATCCATTTTCCGATCCGGCCGTCTTTAGGGGCGATATCAAAGCTGGCCACCAACACCACGTGGGGGTGCGCGATGGGGTTTTAACATCCTTCGATGGCCCCTTTTCCGCCATCAGCGGACCGTAAAATGGCGCCGAGGGGCGATTGCCGCGGATCGGGGGGGTTGGTTTTAGCGCCGCCCGCCTTAAATTTGTCTTCGCGCTAGCGCGTCAGGATAGCGGACAAAAGGGCTTACGACCAAAGCTGGAGGACCAATGACCATTGCCCACCCGAGCGATCAGGCCATCGATATGGTCCAGTTCCAAAATTTCATCGATCAAAACATACGACCCCACCTCAGGGCCTGGAAAAAATCCGGCCGCTTGCCAAGACATTTATTCAGCGATTTGGGAAAACGGGGCTGGCTCGGATTGTCGGTCGGCGCGGGACTTGCCCATCTGGCCGACTGCCGGTCCCGCGCCGCGCTTTTGCAACGACTGGCACGATTATCGCCCGGCATGGCCATCAGTATCCTGGCGCATATGGATTTGGGCTATGCCGGCGTCCACCTTTTCGGCAGTGATCGCCTGCGCCGACAATACGGCCCCGATGCCGCAGCGGGTCGAACCATCCTCTGCCTTGGCAACACCGAGGGACATGCCGGAAGTGATGCGGCTTCGATTCGGCTCCAGGCGGAGAAGACATCCCGCGGATGGTGTTTGAACGGCACCAAATCCTATGTCACCAATGGCGCCATTGCCGATTATGCGGTCATTACCGGTCTGACGGATCCCGAAGCGACGCGCAACCGCCGTCACTCGATGTTTCTGGTGGATTTGCGCAGCACAGGTGTCTCACGCCGCAAACTGAACAAGCAGGTCTGGATACCATCCGACCTGACCCGACTGACCTTCAAGGAGGTTCTGGTGCCCGAAGACCACCTGCTTGGACAACGCGGCCACGGATTATCCCAGGTGTTGACGGTTTTCACCCACAGCCGGGTTCCCATCAGCGCCCTGACCCTGGGAACGGCCGAAGGCGCCTTCGAATTGGCCCTGCAGCGCTTGGAGACCCGCCAGGTGTTTGGTCAACCGCTGGGGCGGTTTCAGGCCAAAGCGTTTGACGCCGCCGATTTCCACGCCCGCATCGAAGCCGCGCGCCTCATGGTGGTCGCGGCCTGTCGGGCCGTTGACCAGAACCGGCCCTTTCGCCAGATGGCTTCCATGGCCAAATACCTCACGGTGGATATTGCTCGCGCGGTGAGTGCCTGGGCCGCCGATCTCTTCGGAGCGGCCTCCGTGATGGCCCAGCATCCGATACATCAATTCCCCCTGGATGCCTGGGCATCGTCTCTGGGCGAAGGCACACAGGATATTCAAAAACTGATTATCTTCCGCGAACTGATGAGATCCCGCAAGGAGAAGCACCTCTAGCCAGGGCCATATCCGCAGCCCGGCCCTGATGGCCTTAAAGCGTATCAGACCGCATCATGCGCGCCGAACGGCCAGCATGGTGATATCGTCGAACTGCTCCGCTTCGCCAGTATGCGCGGACACCTTGGCGACGATGGCTTTCACCAGCGATGCCGCCGAGCCGGGATGATCTTCCAATATTTCGACCAGGCGCTGGCGTCCGAAGAATTCACCGCTGTCGGAGGCGGCCTCGGGGATGCCGTCCGTGTAACCGAACAAAATCTCACCGGGTTGAATGGTGGTGTGACGAACTTTGAAGGTCGAATCGGTGCGTATGCCGACGGCCGGTCCTGTGGCCACCAACTGGTCGTAGACGTCCCCATTCGAATGGAGCCGGTAGAGTGGATCGTGGCCGGCGTTGATGTAAACCAGCCGCCCGGACGTCGGATCAAGCACGCCAAAGAACATGGTCGCAAACATCCCCAGGTCTCCATGATTGCTGGCCACGTATCGGTTGGTATGAACCACGGCCTGCAGCACTTCCAGGTCCGTGCCGGAAACGACGGGGGTCTGGACCCCGTCCGGGGTAATTTCCAGGGGCAGATTGCTGCCGGGACAACTCCCCCCATTGACCTCGAACTGGCCAGAAAAAATGCGGGTCAGACTCCTGAAGAGGGCCATGAACAAGGCCGCACCGACCCCCTTGTCGCATACATCGGCGATCACCAGCCCGACGCGATTGTCCGGCAGCAGGAAGACATCGTAATAGTCACCGGCCACCTGACGGGCGGGTTTGAAGTAAGCCGAGAGCTCCCATCCGGGAAGCTCCAACATGTGGGCGGGAAGAAAATTTTTCTGTATCTCGCGCCCTTTGTCGAGCTCCCTGTTCAAGGCCTGGGAATAATTCTCCAGCTGATGCAGCGTGTCGCGCAGCTGTTTTTCGGCCGCCTTGCGATGACTGATGGCATCGTTGATCTGCCCAAACATGCGCTGAAAGGCATCTATCACCTCACCGAGTTCATCCGCCCGCTTCTGTTGGGCCGCGTAAAATTGGGGTGCCGGTGCATCACGACGCACGGCTTCACCGGCGGCCAGAAGATCCCGGCGCAGCTTGAGAACCGGTGTGATGACGATGGGTCCCAGTGCGATCATGGCGCCCAGGGTAACGACCATGGAGATGATCACCACCAGGCCCGCAATTCGAATAAAAAAGGCGTACAGTTCTCTGCGGACGGTGCTGGTGTCATGACGCACGACCAGCACGTTCATCTTACGCGCCCCCTGCCCCAGAAAAACCACATCATAACGGTTTTCCAGACGATGGATCTTGTCCAGGAGGTGCACGGTCGACTCATTGAAAACCAGTTTCGGCGGCTCCCCCACCGCCCCCACGCGTGTGCCATCCAATCGATGTAGGGCGGCACCGATAACGACCTCATCCAACAAAAGCTGTTCGACGCGTGCCAATAGGGCTTTACCGGAGAGATGCGCCGGTTCAGTCTCCATCATGACTTCGATTTTGGCCGCCGATAAGTCTTTGAGTTGGGTGAGGAGTTCACGCTCACGATTGCGCAGAGAAGGAAAGAAAATGATCATCTCAATGGCAATCACGCTGATAAAGACCCAAAAAACGATACGCCTTGACAAGACGGCGGTAAAAAATCGAGACCAACTTTTGACGATCCTCGTCATCATTATCTTTTCTCCGCGTTACCGCCGGGCGCCATCGATTCGGGCAACGTGCCCTGGGTTGCGATTTCGGATCTGAGCGTGTTTAAGGCCATCGGCATCCATTGGTCGTGTGATCGGTCATTCCCTTACGGGATGACTTGCAGCGATTCAGATAATTGACAAT
>JASFFM010000430.1:0-3688 GCA_050124295.1 Desulfobacterales bacterium
TCCGATCTTGCACCACCCGGGACCACAACCGCCTGAGTCTGCAAGGTCTCTTATGGGGGGCCCGGGCCTTGGGTATCGAGACCGTCTTGATCACCACCGGAGATTTTGTGGCTCTGGGTGACCGCAACTCGACTTCCGATATCCGCGACGTGGATCTCTTTGTTCTATTGAAGATGGCCAGCGAAGCCGGCCTCCAGGCCGGTGTCGTCCTCGATCCGCATCCCGAAAACGATGGTCTGCCGCACGCCGTTGCCCGCCTGGAGCGCAAGGTGGAGGCCGGGGCCCGCTTTGTCGTCACCCAGCCAGTCTACGATGACGCCTCTGCCGACACCCTGGCCGAGGCCACCCGGCATGTCGATATCCCGCTGATCATGGGCATCCTGCCCCTGCGCACGCCGCGGCATGCCGATTTCCTGCACACCAAAGTGGCCGGTATCGCGATTCCAGAGCAGCTTCGCGCGCGCATGCATGCCGCTGCGGATCCCATCGCGGAAGGCATCCTGAACGCTCGTGAAATCCTGGCCCTGGCGCGGGAGCGCTTTGCCGGCGCCTGCATCATGCCGCCGTTTGACCATTACGAGATCATGCCGGCCATTCTCGAGCCCAACGCCTGACAAGCCCCCTAGGGTGGCCGCCGAGGCTTGGGCCATCAAATACCCGCCTCGGGGCCGGCCTTTGGGGCGAAAGGAGATGTCATGCCCCATATCATCGTCAAATGGTATCCCGGGCGATCGCAGGCCCAGAAAGAAGAACTGGCCCGCGCCATCACCCGCGATGTGGTCGCCATCGCCGGGTGTAGCGAAAGCGTCGTTTCGGTGGCCATCGAAGAAGTGACGCCCCAGGCCTGGGCGGAAGCCGTTTACCGGCCGGATATCCTCGCCAAGCCGGAAACCCTGGTTCGCGAGCCGGGGTATAATCCATTCGACCCCAAGGATTGACTGGACCAGGGATGTTGTTGCAACAGGATTTAGGATCGTGATTCCCCCCTTTGAATTGGAGCGGTTTTTCGCGCGCTATGAATTCTCCGCTCGTTATCTGCTCTCCAGCTCGGACTGTGAAGCACTGTCTTTGAAAGACCTGCTCCTTTTGGCCGACAAGGAAGACCGGCGGCGGTGGGACGGGCTGAAATTTACCTATACGGAGAGCCTCGGCCACCCGCGCCTGCGGGCGGTCATTGCCGATACCTATTCAGGGCTGCAAGCGAAGGATATCTTGGTCACGGTCCCCGAAGAAGGGATATTTCTTCTGATGCATGCCCTCCTTGAGCCGGGCGATCATGTGGTCTGCACCTTTCCGGGCTACCAGTCGCTTTACGAAATTCCCCGCGCCATCGGCTGCCAGGTGTCTACCTGGGAGCCCCGCGAATCGGACGTCTGGCAGTTTGCTTTGGAAGATCTGCGGGGACTGCTGCGCGCCGAAACCCGCTTGGTGGTGGTCAATTTCCCCCACAATCCCAGCGGCGCCCTGCCGCCACCGGATGTCTTTGTGGCCTTGACGGATTTGCTTCGGCAGCGCGGCATCGATCTGTTTTGCGATGAAATGTACCGCGATCTCGAGATTGCGCCGGCCCCGCGCCTGCCGGCAGCCTGCGAAATTTACGAAAGGGCGGTATCCCTGGCCGGATTATCCAAAACTTACGGACTGCCGGGGCTGCGCATTGGGTGGCTGGCAACCCGCGCGCAGGATATCATCGCGCGCGCCGCGCGGTTAAAAGATTACACCACGATCTGCGCCAGCGCCCCCAGTGAAATCCTGGCCATCATCGCTTTGAAGCGCCGCGATGGGATCATTGCCCGCCAGCAGGCGCGCATCCGCACCAACCTGGCGGTGCTGGAGGCATTTATGGCCGCCCATGGCGACGTTTTTCGCTGGCGGCGGCCGGCCGGCGGATCGATCTGCTTTCCGGTTTTTTTGCGTCCCGAGGGGGCCGAAGCTTTCTGCCGGCGGCTGGTTGAAGAAACGGGTATCATGATGCTTCCGGCCAGCCCGTTTCAGTATGGCGACCGTCATGTGCGCATCGGCTTCGGGCGGGACAACCTGCCGGAAGTGCTGCAACGGCTTGCAGACTACCTGGCCGCGGGGAAATGATTGGCAACCGCCGACAACACCCAGGCGAAGAGAAGGAGATCGCCATCGTCCCTCCCGATGACGAATGAGACCGGGGCCCTGATGTCGACCGAATCAAAGCTTGCCGGGATGATGAAGCGCTTTTCCAACGTATGGCACCGGTCGGGAGCATGATCGTGCGAAGGACAAAACCGGGCACCCGACCATCGACGTCCGGAAAGAAGACGCAAAAAGCCATGTCACCAGAAACCTCGCCTGCATCGGTATCCGTTTTGGCCGAAACCGTCTTTCGCCGATTGGCGCAGCAGTTCCCCATCTGTACAGGCAGTGACGAGTTTCATTTCTTCCCCCACATACCCACCCCCGAAGCATGTGCTTTTGGCTGGGACGATTTCTCTCTCGATGCACTCCAGGATCTCGACCGCCAGATGGCACGCTGGTTGCGGCACCTCGCACAATTGGCCGCCCAACCGCTCTCCTGGGATGACCGCGTGGATGTCGACGTCCTGCAGGCGGTTCTTTTTACCCTGCGTGAACAGCTGACGGACGTGGGCTGGCATCGCAGCCAGCCCACCTGGTATCTCACCATCATGGGCATTGGCCTGGCCGAGGCGGTGACGGCCACACCGGAGCATTTGACGGTCCGCATGCAGACCCTGCCCGGTTTTTTATCCCAGGCCCGTCAGAACTTGCGGCGGATACCGGTCCTCTTTCGAGACCTGGCCTGTGAGATGATCGGGGGGCTGCTTGCCTGGCTGCAAACCCTGCCGGCCACGGCCGAACACCTTACCGCCGCCGCCGAAGCCTTGCAAACATTCCTGCAGACCGTCAAATCCGCACCGACCACGGAAGATTTTCTCCCCGACCGTGATCTTTATGAACGCATGGCCCGACACCACATGCGCTGCGGACTGGGCACCGACGATATCGCCCGGGAACTGAAGGAGGAAATCCGCGAGACCCGATCAGAACTGGAAGCGCTCAGCCATCGATTGGCGCCCGGCCGAACCTGGCAGGCAACACTGGCCGACCTGCCGCCGGTAACGCCCCCGCCGAACGGTGCCCGTGCGCTGTATCAGGCGGCCATCGCCGATCTGGCCGGCCACTGCATCAAGCAGGGCCTGGTCAGCAAGGCCTTCCTTAAGCGATGCCCGGTCAGGGTTGAATCCATCCCCGATTTTATGCGGCCTGTGCGCAGCAATGCCGCCTATAGCATGCCGGCCGGACATCCACCCCGGGGCGGTACCTTCTTCATCATGGCCAACCGCGCGGCAAGCTTCATCCCTGCCGATTATCGACTGCTGAGCGCGCATGAAACCCTTCCCGGGCACCACCTTCTGGACAGCCGGCGCTGGGAACACGGCCGGACGGTCCGCCGTCATGTGGAGTTTCCCTTGTTTTACGAGGGCTGGGCCAGCTTTGGGGAAGAACTGCTGTTCGACACGGGCCATTTCGGAGGCCCCGTCGATCGTCTGTTGATGGCCAAGCGAAGATTTTGGCGGGCCATGCGCGGCCGTGTGGACCTGGAGATCCACACCCGTCAAAGGCGCTTTGACCAGGCCGCAAGCCTGCTGATTGAAAACGGGCTGCCCGCCCGTCAGGCCCGCGGCATGGTCCAGCG
>JASFFM010000431.1:0-3684 GCA_050124295.1 Desulfobacterales bacterium
CAATTGGCGCGTTAAGTCGGTTGACACTCATTGCGCCCGAATCAGGGGCAGGGCCCGCCGCATCTGTCGCAGCGCCTGGCGCAGGCGGTGCTCGTTTTCCACCAGGGCCAAGCGCAGATACCCCTCGCCTTCTTCACCGAAGCCGATGCCCGGGGCCACGGCCACATTGCCCTCCTCCATCAGGCGCAGGGCAAAATCCATGGATCCCATGCGATCGAAGGGCGACGGCAGCTTGGCCCAGACAAACATGCCGGCCCGGGGGCGGCTGATTTTCCAACCCATCCGTTCGAGACCCTCGCAGAGGATGTCCCGGCGCATCTGGTATTTGGCCACCTGCGCGGTGACTTCGGCATCGCAGTGCCGCAGCGCCATGATGCCGGAGACTTGAATGGCCGAGAAAATACCGTAATCGTAATAGCCTTTGATCTTGGCCAACCCTTCGATGATGCGCTGCTGACCGACGCAATAGCCCAGGCGCCAACCGGCCATGTTGTAGGTCTTGGAAAAACTGCCGAACTCCACCCCCACATCCCGGGCACCGGGCACCTCCAGAAAGCTGGGGGGCTGGTAGCCCTCGAAGGCAATTTTGGCATAGGCGAAATCGTGGATGACCATGAACGCGTATTGCTTGGCCAGCCGGACGATTTCCCGGAACAGTCCCCGGCTGCCGAGGGCGGCCGTGGGATTGTGAGGATAATTGAGAATCAGCAGCTTGGGGCGCGGGGAAACATTGCTGCACATGTCGGCGATGCGGCGCACAAAGGCTTCGTCCTCGTCCAGTTTGATGCGGATGACACTCCCGCCCGCGATGATGGCGGCGTAGATGTGGACCGGAAAGGCCGGTGCCGGCACCAGTACCGTATCGCCCGGGCCCACCAGGGCCAGACAGAGGTGCGAGATGCCTTCCTTCGAGCCGATGGTGCAGATCACTTCGGCGTCGCTGTCCAACTCCACGCCATAGTCCCGGCGGTAGCGCAAGGCGATTTCCCGGCGCAGACTGCGCAGGCCGTCGGCCGCCGGATAGCGGTGGGTCTTGGGATCGCGGGCCACCTCGCTCAGCTTGGCACTGACGGTTTCGGGGGCCGGGTCGATGGGGTTGCCCATGCCAAGGTCGATGACATCGTCCCCCTGCCGGCGCTTTTCCATTTTCGATTTGTTGATCATGCCGAATAGGTAGGGCGGAAGCTGATTCATGCGCTGGGCAAATTGGATGTTCGCTTGATCGTGGTGCATCGTTCTTCCTCTCCAATCGGATGGGTCCATAAAAAACCCCGAATCGACGGTGATCGACCCGGGGTAAAAAAACGCCATGGGCCGATTGGCCAGCCCATGGCAATGGTGACAGCGGTGCTTTTCTTTAGCTGCTGTCAGCCGCTGCCCGGACTGGCGTCCCGGCGGCGGCCGCGGCAGCGGATAATCCTATCGGCGCGGTCATGGGGTTTGTGTGCTCCCTTGGTGAATGCGCACCACCCTATGCGATTTGGGCTGCGGTGTCAATTGCCTGTTGGCGTCGCCGGCGGGGGAAGGCGTTTGTCTCCGGTTGAATTTCGCACACCAAGAGGTTTCCAGGCTGAGGGGTCGGGGAATCGAGAATGAATGATTGGTCATCCGGCGCTGCCCGTCAGCACCCTGATGCCCGCCGGCGTATCGATTCGGGCCTTCAGCAAGGGCGCCTTCTCCCTGGGCAAGGCCTTGATTTTAGCAAGATCCGCAGCCCCGATCGATGCCAGGACGGACCGGATCCAGGAAGGGTAGGGGTGATGAATTTCTATCCCCTGCAGCCGGCAACCCAGATCGGCCATCCGACGGGACGGATGGGGGCTCGTTTGCCATTCGATGATATAGGGTAAAAGGCCCCCGGCCAGCAGCCGGCCGTCTCGCGGAAGCCCGAAAGACCAGCTTAAGTTCCCCCGGCGGATCCGTTCGGCTTGGCCGAATGAGACCGCCGCCTGCCGCAACAGGGTTTCGATATGGTCCGTATTGACAACCCAGGTCAGCAAAGCGGGTTGCGCAGTGATCCGGCGTCTTACGAAAGGGTCGTCCAGAGCATACCAGCGCGGGCGCTCGGGAGGAGCCCCTTGCGGATTGATGGCGATCACTTCCAGAAAGGTGCTGTCGCCAAGCTGCATGAGGTGATTGTGGGTGCCCAGTTTTTCATGGACGCCGCCGTAGGGCATATCGACGCCCAGGGTTTCTTGCACAAAGGAGACGCCTTGCGCGAGATCGGCGGCACCGATGACGAGATGATCGAGAACAGTTGGCATATGGCACCAAATTCAGGTGAAGGCAACCCCACCCGAACCCTTTCCTTATATCCAGTTCTATCCTGCCAATAGAACGATGACAATCCTGACCAATCGCAGTTTGGTTCATGATTAGCGTAGAGAAGAAAAAAATCGCACCTACAAACCCCGTAAAAGGCCATCGGTGTGATCAATTTTCATGCATGTGGACGAAATATAGCGGCCCCCTGCGCCTCAGTGCTGCTTGCATCCACATTCCGCAAACCTAAATACGTTCTAAAGGTGCAACTTTGTGTGCGTCGCCTTTTGGAGCGATTGTTTCGGCTGTATTTCAGGTTACCAGTTCCGACACAACAAAAACAAAGCCGATTAAACTTACCCTCAAACATTGCACACACCCAACAGCCGAGATGGATGCGGCAAGATGAGGTGTTCCACCCATCAATGGCAGCAGGACCACGGCCAGATACCGGTCAAAGAACAATGGGTGAAACTTCATGACCCGGCGACGCGATTAGCCATCTGTGACGCTTCGCAGGGAATCACTTCTGTGACCGCACCCTCCCCCGTGAACATCTCTTTGCGGTTCCACCAAACGATCAGGCAGGCAACAACAATCAGCAGATACGTGTCGTAGGGCTGCGCATCAGGAAAAATCGGGTTCATGAGGGAGAAGTGGAAGAAGGCCGCCAGCAGAATGCTGCCACGTGAAGTGTTGAACAGTGCGGTCGCGATAACGCTTATCGCCAGGCACCCGAGGAAAAAAGCGGCGAAGGACCACTCGCTTTGCGGGGTCCCGCTCAGAAGAAAAGCCGGCAGGTGCCATACCCCCCAGATGACCCCAAGAATCAGCCCGGCCCAGACCGGCGCAAACTTCCTTTGCAGAAGAGGAAGTGCGAGCCCCCGCCAACCGAACTCCTCGATCGGGCCTTTGATGGCGGCCAGGAACAAGGCGACGATCAGAGCCTGAAAAGACGCGAACGGGAACGGGTCCCTGAGAAGGTTCCCTTTTAACGCGGAGCCGCCGATGAAGATCAATGGGATGCCAATGACCAGAAAGGCATACCAAGCCGGGTCGCAGCGCCACAGCAAAAAGCGACCGAGGAATCGCCGCATACCTGTGAGGCCCCCATTACGGGCAACAAGAATGAGCGCCCCAAGGGCAGGCGCGTACACGGCCAAAAAGAAGAGCGGATGGTTGCCGGTGAGCTGGCCAAACAGCTGCGCCATACGTTCCGGTAGAAAGACGTACAGCCCGAGGATACCCCAAGCCAACCCAAACGAAATGGCAACAAACGGGAAAATAGAACGAAACGGTACTCGCTGTGCTTCACGCACGGAGGGAGACAGGGGCATACTTTCTTCTTTCGCGGACAAGGCTCACATAACCGGCCGAGGGTCAGCGATGTCTGACGATTGCCGGTAGCGAGGTTAAGGTGTT
>JASFFM010000432.1:0-3680 GCA_050124295.1 Desulfobacterales bacterium
CGGCGCTGACAATGCCCGCGCAATGTGCTAATTGAAGTCACCCTGGTTCGGGGCCTTCCTGCGCCATGGCCATTTGCGGCGGCAATTGACCGCTGTTTGCGGTCACCATTTACCAACAGCCTGATTAAAAGGAGACAGCAATGGACATTATCAATGCCCTCGTCAGTCACCACCAGGAGCTTCGGCAGCTTTATCGTGAATCGGAGGACGACCCCGCGCGCTTCCCCGAATTCGTGCGACACCTGGTCGTGCATCACACCATGGAGGAAAAATACTTTTATGATCTCTTGGAAAAGGTGACCGCGGCTCGACACGATGCCCTGGAAGCCGTCAACGAGCACCACATCATCGAGCTGATCATCAAGGATGCCGAGGGCTTCCCCCGTGAGCACGATAATTTCCCCATCAAGGTCGAAGGGCTTGGGGAATACACCACCCACCACCTGGACGAAGAAGAGGCTGACATCTTTCCCATGGCCCGGTCCTTCTTTACGCCCGAAGATCTGATGGATCTGGGCAAACTTTTTCTTGAGGCCAAGGATAAACTGCTTACTATCGAGTTTGCGGATGTTCCCCAAGCCATGCAAGAGCGGGCCGCAGGCGCCACATCCGCCCAAACCAGTTCCCGTGGGCTTGGCATCGGCAGTCTGAAATGAGGGCAAAGCCCAGGGACGCATCACGCAACCCAAAGGGAGGATTGTATGGACATTCTCAAAAGAGAGTTGGCACCCATCCCCGCCGAGGCCTGGGCTGAAATCGACGCCCAAGCCACCCGCAGCCTTAAGGCCTTTTTATCGGCCCGCAAAGTCATCGATGTCAGCGGGCCCATGGGGCCGGATTTTCCGGGGGTTCCCGAAGGACGGCTGGATTTTCCGAAAAAACAACCGGCCAACAAACTCAATTACGGCATTCACAAAGTGCATCACCTTGTGGAGACCAGGATTCCTTTTGAGCTCAACATCGAGGAGATGGACAACGCGGTGCGCGGCGCCAAAGACCTTGATCTGGACAATCTTGAAAAAGCAGCCCAAAACATGGCCCTGTTCGAAGAAAGCGTCATTTACCACGGGCTGCCGGATGCCAACATTCACGGGCTGAAGCAATGTGCCGACCAGGAATGCTTCTCCATCGGATCGACGCCGGAGCAATTGCTGGAAGGCATCGCCGAGGGCCTCACGGCTTTCGCGGGCCGCTCGGTGGAGGGTCCCTTTGCATTCGTGGTCGGCCCTAAGCTCTGGAGCCGCATGTCGGCCCATTTCCAGGGCTATCCGGTCAAGATGCAGGCGGAAAATATCCTCGGCGGACAGGTGCTGCTGAGCCCCTACCTGAGCGAAAAATTCGCCGATGAGGCCTTCATGATTTCCCAGCGCGGGGGGGACTTTGAAATCATCCTGGGCAACGATCTGGCCATCGGCTACGAACGACACAGCGCCTCCACCGTGCAGCTGTATTTCACGGAGTCGTTTACCTTCCGCATCCTGGATGCCGCCGGGGTGATTCATTTCACGGCCCAATCGTGAGCGGAAATGCGCTTCACGGCCCGCCCTTGGCGGCCACAGGGCGCCGATGGAATCTGTCCACGTGCGGCCTCCGGCCTGCGTCAGCCGGCCATCCCAATCACTTGCCTGACGCCATGGCCGGTATATGAGCCCCATGGACCGGGATCTGCTGCTCAAAGGCAAATACACCTTCAAGGCGCACGGCCAAAAGCTCGTGGTGGTCAAAAAGCCTGTGGAAAGCACGCGCCACGTGGTCATGAAAGCCTTGCTGTGGGCCATCTACCTGCCGCGCTATCCCGATTTGCAGGTGGAGGTGCCCATCGGCTACAAGTACAAGCCCGACCTTGTTCAGACCGGATCCGGCGGCCCTCTTTTCTGGGCCGAAGCCGGCCGGGTCAGCGCTCAAAAACTGCGCCGCCTGTTGAAGCGGTTTCCCCGGACGCATTTTGCCCTTGCCGTCTGGGGCGCCTCCCTTGCCGCCCTGGAGGTCCGCATTCGTCGCACGAGCCGGGAAGCCAAGCGTCTGGCGCCGATTGACCTGATTGCCTTTCCCCGGGATGCCGACGTCCGCTTCATCGATTCCCGCGGAACCATTCGCGTTGACCGTGATAATCTCAACTGGCGTCCAATACCGCCACCTCGACCGCCGCACGCCCGTGGCCAACGCCTGGCAGGGTAGGCCCTTTCAAGCCCATCACCCCCTTCCCCCGCATCCGCCCGCAACCTTGACCGGTGCGTACAATGACTTACGCTTATCTCTTGTTTGTTAACACGGTTGGAAGGAAGACACCGCCATGATTCAGAAACGTACCATCGGCATCGTCGGCACGGGGCATGTGGGGGTGGCCGCGGCCTACGCCATCTTCATGCGCGGGGTGGCCAGCGAGATCATCCTGATCGACAAAGACAGCGCCCGGGCCGAGGGTGAGGCCATGGATCTCATGCACGGTCAAACATTCTTCGAAACCATCACCGTGCGGGCGGGAGCGTACCGGGATCTGTCGGCGGCCCAGATGGTCATCGTCACGGCCGGTGTGGGCCAGCAACCGGGGGAAAGCCGTCTTGACCTGTTGAACCGCAATGCGGCGGTCTTCAAGGATATCGTCAGCCAACTGGATCGACACTCCCCCCGGTCGGTGCTGGTGATTGCCAGCAACCCGGTGGATATCCTCACCTACATCACCCAGCAGATCAGCCGCCGTGACCCTAACCGGGTCATTGGCACGGGCACGATGCTGGACACGGCCCGCTTTCGGACCCTTCTGGGCCGCCACTACCAAGTCGACCCGCGGTCCGTGCATGCCTATATTCTCGGGGAGCATGGGGATACCGAAGTGCCGGTCTGGAGTTCGGCCAACATCGGCGGGGTGCCCCTGGTGGGCAACAGTGTTCGGGGCACATCGTTTCAGGCCGAGAAACTCGGCCGGCTATTCGATGCGGTACGTAATGCCGCCGAGGCTATCATCACGCGCAAAGGCTACACCAACACCGCCATCGGCATGGCCATCGTTCGCTTGGCCGAGGCGGTGCTCGAAGACCAGAAGAGCGTTTTGCCGGTCAGCCGGATGCTTGCGGGTGAATACGGGCTGCAGGATGTCTGTTTGAGCATTCCAACCGTCGTCGGCATCAACGGTGTCGAAGGGGCCATTCTGCCTCCCTTGAGCGATGCTGAAAACGATGCGCTTCGGCATTCGGCCAAAACCTTGCAAAAGGCCATTGAGGGCATCGGTCTTTGACCCGCAAGTTATTTTTCCGAACGATTCCTGAAATGATGGATGCCCACTTGCTTGGATGCATTGGTTCCCTGTCTTATGGGCAAATGGGGCTCAATCGGTCCCCTAAGCCTTGGTGGGCGGCCATGTCAGAAAGGGGCGCAACCTATCTTCAGCCTTCCGGCAGATCCGCGGCATCCCTTTGCGGCGTAATCAAGTGCTTGCAGTCGCCTGCCCACCGCAGCGCTTTTGAAGGCCTTGAACGGGGGGCCTCCAACGTGTGAAGTATTCGGGGTAACACCCGTTTAACATTTGCTTCAGCAAAGAAGTTCAAGACCATGCAGGCAATCCTTCAGCAAAGACCCCAGGGACTCTATTGTCCGCAGGGGGATTTTTTCATCGATCCCCGGCAACCGGTCAAGCGGGCCGTCATCACCCATGCCCATGCGGATCACGCCCGCGGGGGCAG
>JASFFM010000433.1:0-3675 GCA_050124295.1 Desulfobacterales bacterium
ATTCCTAACGATAAACTTAATTTACCAAGGAGGCATTCCATGTTTTGTTTTCAATGCGAACAGACGGCCAAAGGTGAGGGATGTACGAAAATCGGTGTTTGCGGCAAAACCCCGGATACGGCGGCCCTGCAAGATTTGTTGATCCATGCGGTCAAAGGCCTTGCGGTGGTCGCTCATGCCGGTGTCCAGGCCGGCGTGCGGGACAGTGATGTCGACAAGTTTGTGTGTGAGGCCATTTTTTCCACCCTGACCAATGTGGATTTCGATCCGGACCGGTTCGTGACCCTGGTCAACGACTGCGTCAGCCATCGGGATGTCCTGGCCGCCAAGGTTCAGGCCGCCGGCGGGCAGGTGGATAGTTCCATAGCTGCCGTTACCTTCAAACCGGAAGCCACCCGTGAAGGCATGGTGGCCCAGGGTGAAACCGTGGGTATCCCCACGGGCCCGGAGGTCAATGAGGATGTGCGCTCTTTGCAGCAGCTTCTGATCTACGGCGTGAAAGGCCTGGCCGCCTATGCCGATCATGCCCGTATTCTGGGTCAGGAAGACACCGTGATATACGATTTCATTTACGAAGCCATGGCCGCCACCTTGAATGGCGGGCTTGGGGCCGATGATCTCGTTGGGCTTTCCCTGAAGTGCGGTGAAGTGAACCTGCGGGCCATGGAACTGCTGGATGCCGGCAATACCGGCACCTATGGTCATCCGGTACCGACCAAAGTGCCCCTGGGGGCTAAACAGGGTAAAGCCATCCTGGTTTCCGGCCATGACTTAAAAGACCTTGAGGATATTCTCAAACAAACCGAGGGCAAAGGCATCAATGTTTACACCCACGGGGAAATGCTGCCTTGTCATGGCTATCCGGAGCTCAAGAGATACAACCATTTCTACGGTCATTACGGCACGGCCTGGCAGAATCAGGCCAAGGAGTTCGCCGCCTTTCCGGGCGCCATTCTGATGACCACCAACTGCATCCAGAAACCGGCGAAGAGCTATAGCGACAATATCTATACCACCGGTCTGGTCGGTTGGCCGGGTGTGCAGCATATCGCCGACAAGGATTTCACCCCGGTGATCGATAAAGCGTTGGCCATGCCGGGATTTGCTGAGAATACGAACGGTAAGGAAGTCATGGTCGGTTTTGGCCGCAATGCGGTCCTGGGTGTGGCCGGGCAGGTGATCGAGGCCGTGAAGAGCAAGGCCATCCGGCATTTCTTCCTGGTGGGTGGCTGCGACGGGGCCAAATCCGGACGCAACTATTACACCGAACTGGTCGAGAAAATCCCCTCCGACTGTGTGGTCCTGACGCTGGCCTGCGGCAAGTTCCGCTTTTTCGACCAGGATCTGGGGGATATCGGCGGCATTCCGCGTCTGCTTGATATCGGTCAGTGCAACGATGCCTATTCGGCGGTTCAAATTGCCGTGGCCCTGGCGGGGGCCTTCGAATGCGGCGTGAACGATCTGCCGCTGTCCATGGTGTTGTCCTGGTACGAGCAGAAGGCCTGCGTCATTCTACTGAGCCTGCTGCACCTGGGTATTCGGGATATTCGCCTGGGGCCCAGTCTGCCGGCCTTCATTTCCCCCAATGTGTTGGATGTACTGGTGAAGAACTTCAACATCATGCCGATCGGAACACCGGATGAAGACCTGAAGGCCATTTTAGGTTAAACCCGTCTGGGCTGGCCAAGGGTTGGATCGGTATTACCTTTTTGCGGGCGGCTGGTGGTGTCGGCCGGCCGCCCGCAAGCCAGATCGGCGCTGGGAGGAATCGACCATGAAATGCCCGGGTCAGGACATGCAGTTTTGGAAGCCGGGGGATATTTACGAAGTGGACTGTCCCGGCTGTGGACGGACGGTCGAGTTTTTCAAGGATGATACGGCCCGGCGCTGTGGTCATTGCGGGCACCGCTTTGCCAACCCGAAGATGGACTTCGGCTGCGCAGCCTACTGCCCCTATGCCGAGCAATGTATCGGTGATCTGCCGCCCGAGGTGGCCGCCCAGCAGGAAAATTTGCTCAAGGACAAAGTGGCCGTGGCCGTCAAGCAGTATTTCGGCCGTGATTTCCGGCGTATCGGCCATGCCGCGCGGGTGGCCCGCTACGCCGAACAGATGGCCAAAGCGGAAAACGCCAGCCTGGCGGTGGTCTTGACGGCCGCTTATCTGCTGGAGGTCGATCAGGTCGCAACCGGCGCCCAACAAACCGGCCAGACGGGTGATCAAGAGGCCGTCAGGACGGTGCCCGTGGCGCGGGCCATTCTGGACCGGGTCCATGCCCGCGGCGAACTGGCCGATGTGGTTTGTGACCTGATTGCCCATCTCCATGAAAATGGCGCCAGCCCCTCCCTCGAGCTGTGTGTCGTGCGCGATGCCGTACTGCTGGCCGGGCTGGAGGAGCAAAAACGGGACGGCACGCTGGACGCGGACGATCTGCAAAAAGCGCGCGCCGCCTGCTGCACGGCGGCCTGTCAGCAGCAGGCCAATGCGCTCATGGCGGGTTGAGGCCCTGGGCAATGAGGATCGACCCATGAAAATCCTTCGAAAAATTATCGAGATCGATGAAGAACTGTGTGATGGCTGCGGCCAGTGTGTCACCGGATGTGCGGAAGGGGCGTTGGCCATCGTCGACGATAAGGCGCGCGTTATCTCCGACAACCTGTGCGATGGATTAGGGGCCTGCATTGGCGAGTGTCCGACCGGGGCCCTGCAAATCATCGAGCGTGAAGCGGAGGAATTCGATGAGCTGGCGGTCGAAGAACACCTGGAGCGGCAGACCGCACAAGCAAAACCGGCCGGGTCGGTTTTGGGGGGCGGATGTCCATCCGCCGGGGTGAAAATGTTTGCCCCCCACGCCCAGGGCGTGGCCCCATCGCCGGAGGCTGCCGCCGCGGGCGGGCTTCCGTCCTCCTTGACCCACTGGCCGATCAAAATTCGTCTGGTGACGCCCCAGGCACCCTTTCTCAAAGGGGCCGATCTGCTCGTGCTGGCGGACTGCGGTGCGATTGCCTTTCCCACCCTTCACCAAGACCTGCTCCGCGGCCGGGTGGTATTGGCGGGTTGTCCCAAATTTGACGATCTGGCGCTCTACGAAGAAAGGTTCACCCAGATTTTCCAGCAGGCGGGTATCCGCTCCCTTACGGTGGCCCGTATGGAAGTGCCCTGTTGCGCCGGATTGCAGGCCCTGGTGATGAAGGGTATCAAAAACGCCGGCGTGGATATCCCCCTGGAGGAAATCGTCATCACCCCCCGGGGACAGAAGGTCGATGACGCCCCGCGGCGGTGATCGACGACCGGGTGCGCGGGGGATGACCTCCGATCCCGGCCATGGCCCCCTGACCCCATCTTGCAAGTCCTGCCCAAGTCTGCTATCTCGCTAGACGTTGCCAATGGCCATCGGGCATCAGATGGCGCCATGGGCTGCGCCGGGGCCGGGCTCATCCGTATGGCAAGGCATGCGGCACTTCTCCCCCCCCCGCAGCGGCCTGACGATGTTTTCCGATTAACGTTTCAGTCAAATCATTCAGGCCCTGAATTGATCAGCAGGGTTGTCTCACACGCCATCTCTTGTGAGACAATGTGTCTCATGATAATGCGGTATTGTTGGCACACCTTCAGCGCGCATTCGAAGGGCCCGGTATATCGGCAGGGACGCGTATAGTGCCGGCCGGCGCGGCCCT
>JASFFM010000434.1:0-3661 GCA_050124295.1 Desulfobacterales bacterium
TGGTGCGGCCGCTCCCGTCTCGGCAGCGTACAGGAAGTGCGCCTCGCGCATCGACACTTGCCCGCCTTGAATTTGGACGTTTCCGGCCACCGTCCGGAAATTGTCTTCCCAGGAGCCTTATCGGGGGACGTTTTGCCCCGGAATCACTCTAGGCTGGCGGCAAGACTTAAATTCCCTTTGTTCCGCGCCGAGGATTGGCGGGACAGTCGCCAAAGATCACCATGCCCCAACACCCACTTCAGCGTTACGGCACTGGGTGCCAATATCAGAAAGCCATGCCCACGCTGAAGTGGAATACGAATTCGTCTTCGTCCCGGTCGTCGTCTGCATCGGGATTGAAGGCCAGGTCGCAGCGCGCCGGTCCGATAGGCAGTTGGTATTGCAGACCGATACCGATCCCCGGCCGGAAGTCATTGAAAAAGTCATCGAAGGTATCCGAAACGGCATCCGAGCTGCTTTGCGGCGGCGGCCGCCTCTCTTCGCTGGCGGATCGATTGGGCGCCACGTTGCCCAAATCGAAAAACAGGCTGCCCGACAAATCGCCGAATAACCGACGTCGCAGTTCCACGTTGATGGTGTTGAAGGCCAACCCCCCCACCGGATCCCCCGAAAGATCTTTGGGCCCGAGCTCCGACTGGCGAAAGCTGCGCACACTGTTTTCACCGCCATTGAAAAATCGCTCGCTGATGGGCACGTTCACTGCACCTCCGCCCGGAAAGATGAATCCCGTGGCATAGCGCAGACCCAGGACCGTGTCCTGGTTCAAGGATAAAAAATAGCGCATGCCCCCGCTGACCCGCGTGAAGGTGATCTCGCCCCCCAGGGCATCATCGGCATGTTCCACACCAAGCGTAAAGCGTTTGCCCCGGGACGGATAAAAGGGGTCGTCGCGGTCATCAAAGGTGCCCTGCAGGCGGATGCTGGCAAAATTAAAATTCTCCTCTTCGGCCTCTTTCCGGAAGTCTTCCTTCGTGTCGCTGATATCGGTCTGGCGCAGGCTGTAGGCCGCCCGGGCCGAGAGGTGTTCGGTCAGCGTGCGCGAGAAGGAGGCCGCCAGACCAATATCTTCCCGGGTAAAAGACGGTTCTTCGCGATAGAGATAATACAACGGCAGATCAGCGGTGATCTCCGTATTCAGAAACCAGGGATCGACCACATTGAGCACCACCTGCCGGGACTTGACCGACAAGGTCGTTTCTACCCCTACATTCCGACCGTTGCCGAAAGGATTCTTCTCGCGCCAGCCCAACTTCAGGCGCAGCAGTTCATAAGAGCCCCAGCCCGGTTCGATGAAAAATTCCCGGGCCGGTCCTTCGACCACCGTCACCACCAGGGCCCGCTGCCCCGCCCGACCCTGATCCTCGAGGGTCAGGTCGACCTTGGAAAACAACCCGGTGCGATACAGCGCCCTGAAGGTGGCTCTTTCGCGCGTCAGGCTGTAGCGGTCTCCCGGACCGAGCTGGAGGCGGCGGCGGATGAATTCCGATTTGGTCTTGGTGTTTCCCTGCACCTGCAGCGCACCAATCGTGACCACCTCGCCGCTGGTAATCATTGCTTCCAGAACGATGCCCTCCGGGGCCGGGAGGCGTTTTTCCTCCAGGTCGACTTCCATTTCGGCGTATCCGAGATCGCCGTATATTTCCTGCAGTCGACTCTTCAACACCAGACGCTGGCTACGGTTGTAGGCTTGGCCGACCATGTCACGGTGCAGGACCTGCAAACGGTCTGAGGCCGCCTCCGGCAAATCACCCCGCAAGACGACATCCGTTAAAAGGAACTGCCGTCCTTCGGCAATCGGGATCTCGATCGCCACTTGCGAGCGGTCCTCCGCGAAGCTGAGCCGCGGGGCATCAATCACCACATCCAGATAGCCGCGGGCCAGGTAGAAGCTGCGCAACCGGCCACGGCCGCTATCGATTTCCGAGCGCACGTAGGGGCGCACCGCCTTCTTTTCGGCCGCGGCGGCCTTGAGCCCGAAAAGGGCTCTCAGTTCGTCCACCGGCATCGTCACGGATCCCGTGAAGGCGAGTTCCCGGATCGTGACGCGGGGGCCCTCCTGAACCGAAAAAATGACCCCCAGCGCATCTTCACGACGGGTCTGGCGGTAGTCCACCGTGGCGAAAGCATACCCCTTGGAACGGTAGGCGACCTCCATCTGGAAGGCGGCATCTTCCAGATCGGCTTCGCGCCCCCTGTTCTGGACAAAGGCGTCCAGTTCGGTCCTGGCCGCCCGGCGCAGGGCCGAGGCGCTCTTGGCCTGGTTTCCCTGGAAGACAATATTCAACCGTCGGTCGTCCCCAATGACTTCGGCGGCCCGCAGGGACGGCAGCACCAGCACCATGGCCAGAAGCGCGCCGATCAGCCGGCATGTGATCGCCTTGCGGGGCACAGCAAATCCGCGACCCCGGCGGTATTCATTGGAAACGGAACACAAATTTCAACCCCGCATTGTAAAAGTCGAAGATATCTTTTTCGCCGGTGATATAGACCGTGTCGCCATCCCGGAACACGTCTTCACCAAGCCGGAACTGGGTCTCCAGGGTATCATCGCCGGCCCGTGTCGTGCGTCGGCCGAGCGTGACCTCAAAGCGATCGATGATCGAATCCCACGATTCGGCTTCATCCCCGCCGAATAACTGCGTGATCAGGTCCTGTCCGATGTAGACCGCCAGGTTCATGCCGACCCCGTCAGCCGTGGCCCGGTTTTCGGTGGCGGGCGGCTGGCCGGTGATCAGCATGAGCATCAGTTCATTGCCGGGCAGCGGCGGTGATGAGGACAGGGTAATCTGCGGTTCATCGGCGGGGCCTTCGATCAGGGCCGTGATTTCGTAATCGAAAACCCGCCCCTCCCCCAGCAGATTCAACTCGGGGCGATTAGGCCGGGAGGCCAGGAAACGCACCACGCCGGAGGAAATCTCCATGGCCCCGGCCGGCAGGCGCACGCGGGTCGGATCGACGTAGACCTCGCCCGTCAGCAGGGGCAACTCACCCGTCCCGCCCAGGTGCAAATCGGCACGCACACCGCCCCGGAGGACATTGTTGCGCACGATGAAGGGCATGGTGCTAGACACGCGTACGTCAAATTTCAAGTCCCGCAGGGGCGGGTCCGGCAGTGAAAATAAAAGTTCCGCCGGAGCTCCGGTGGACGGCCGATCCTCTTTCAAGGCACTGAAGAAATCGATGTTGCGGGTCAGCCGACCGCCAGTCAGACCGATCTGCCCCTCCAGGATCATCTGCGCCAGGGGGCCCCTTAGACGCAGATCCGAATCGGCACGCACCCGGATCCCTTCGCTGCGGTAAAACAGCAAGTTGGTGCCGGTGAGATGAAGGTCGCTCGACCACCCCTGGTCGAGCGTTCGTCGAAGATCGCCCGTCAATTGGAAGGGAGCCCCGCCGATCTCGCCGCGAAAGGATCGGATCGTCACCCGGTTGGCATCGGCCTGCAGGTCGGCGTTGAGGGCCTTGAGGGGGGGGGCATCGCCTTCCGGCCGCAGGCTGCCGTCCGCAAGTACGATGTCGGCAACCACGGTGGGGTTGCGGTCTGGCCCGCTGATACGCAACGATCCCTGCAGCCCGCCAGATATTCTCTGAATCCCGGGAGCCAGGGCCGCCAGCCACCCCAGGTCGGGAATCTTTATCTCAGCGGATGCGGTCAGGGAAC
>JASFFM010000435.1:0-3646 GCA_050124295.1 Desulfobacterales bacterium
GGCTGTGCGGTGTTGGAAAATGTGGAAGGCGCCCTGATCGACCAGCTCTATCAGGCCCCTCACGAGATCCCGGTTGGTTCGCTGAATTTGGAAGCACGACCGCTGGCCAATGAATTCCTGATCTTGCGCAACGGCCGCAAATCGGCCCTGGGCATCTTCGACATCGCCACGGAAACGGTGCAGCGCATCGAAAACTACAGCTGCTTCGGTATCCGTCCGCGCAACGCCGAACAATCCTTTGCGCTAAACGCCTTGCTGGACCGCAACATCCCGCTTGTCACCATGAGCGGTAAGGCCGGCACCGGTAAAACATTACTGGCCCTGGCCGCCGCGCTGGAGACCAAACGCTATTTCCGGCAGATTTTCGTCGCCCGACCGGTGGTGCCGCTCAGCAACAAGGATCTGGGCTATCTGCCCGGCGACGTGAATTCCAAGCTCGACCCTTACATGCAGCCGCTCTACGACAACTTATCGGTGATCCAGAACCAGTTGTCATCGGACAACGCCCGCAGCAAGCGCATCAAGGAACTGATCGAGGAGGAAAAGATTGTCATCACGCCCCTGTCCTACATCCGCGGGCGCAGCATCGTGAAAACCTATTTCATCGTGGATGAGGCCCAGAACCTGACACCTCACGAGGTCAAAACCATTATCACCCGGGCGGGCGAGGGCACCAAAATCGTGTTTACCGGGGATATCTTTCAGATCGACCACCCATACCTGGACAGCAATTCCAACGGGCTGAGCTTCCTGATCGAAAAAATGAAGGGTGAGCGCCTCTACGCGCACATCAATCTTGAAAAAGGCGAACGCTCGGAGTTGTCGGATCTAGCCACACGGCTGCTTTAGGCGCGCCGCTGGCGGGTGTCCACGCTGACAGGAGCGGTGCCCTGGCGCTGGCTGCGCTGGATGTATCAAGGGCGTGTGGGCCGCGGGCTGCATCCGGACGGCGCCCAAGCGGGATCGGGTTGGACGAGGCCGGGCCCGCAGGCTACCAGATCAATCGAATCCCTACGCCATGGGGGGTGGTGCGCGTAATCTCGCCCGTGATAGCCATGTTCGTCTGCCCGTGGCGGAAGCGAAAATCGATCGCCAGTTGCTCGCCCACCGACAATGCCCGGGGCGTCTCAAGAAACAATCCATCGGAGCTGACATCGCGAACCTTGCCTGTACCGGCGGCATTCTGATGGGTGTAGATCAGAGAAGTCCGATACGGCATTCGCACGGCCCGGCGTCGATCCGCATCATTTGTGTTAGGTGTTGTGGGTTGTGTTTTCATGCGCTGACTTTCTGCATGTGGGGTTCGTGAATCGACCAACGATATCGACTGCCAACGCAGATTGCATGCCAACATGTCATTGCCAGGTGACATTCTTTTCAATACCTAGGAAATCATGATATATATTCATCGCTTGGTCCATTCAATGGTCGTATCAGGCCCCTGGCGCGGTCGCCATCGATGCCAATGATGTTTGCAAGCGAGTGGCCGATTGTATAGGGCGTTGACATTTTTCCGAGGCCCTGCGCCTTCATCAGCGCATTGCCTGTCATGTTGCCTGGTGGCCGCGATGCCGGGGAGGTAGGCCATGCCCGCCGTTGTTAGTGCTCACAAACCCGTTCTACTGGACGGTGGAATGGGGCGGGAATTGCGGTTCCGGGATGTGGACCTGTCGCCAACCATCTGGTCGGCAGGCGCCTTGATGACCGATCCCGAGGTCGTGCGCGCCATACACATGGATTATATCGCCGCCGGGGCGGAGATGATCACCACCAACACCTATGGGGTCATCCGGACGGATTTGGCCAAAGCAGGGATCGAAGAGCGCTTCCGCGAGCTGAATGTGCTGGCCTGTGAGCTCGCAGGCCAAGCGCGTGAGCGGTCGCCGCGCGACGTCCTGATCGCCGGTTCGATGCCTCCCCTGGGGGGCAGTTTCCGTCCCGACCTGGTGGGGCCGAGCGAAGAAATTGAAAAGGCCTATCAGGAGCAGGCCGATCTGATGGCCCCTTACGTCGACCTGTTGCTTTGCGAAACCATGTCCAGCGCGGCCGAAGGGCAGGCGGCGGCCCGGGCGGCCTGTGACACCGGCAAACCGGTCTGGGTCTCTTGGACACTCCATGAAGACCGCTCAGGCCATCTGCGAAGCGGAGAATCCATACTCGAAGCCGTGGCCGCGCTGGATGGCCTTCCGGTCAGCGGTTTCCTGGCCAATTGCTGCGCACCGGAGAGCATTACCCGTGCCATGGGCGAGCTTGTGGCCACGGGTGCCGAATGGATCGGCGGGTACGCCAACACATTCAGCCCCATTCCGCCCAACTGGACCTTGGGGGGGCAGGAAGAAACCGACGGGTTGTTGGATCTGCGCGCCGATCTCGATCCCGCAAGCTACGCCGCGCACGTTGCCGATTGGTTGAACGCCGGGGCCAGCGTCGTGGGTGGCTGTTGCGGCACGCGCCCGGCTCATATCGCCAGAATACGTGACCTGATCGACAAGGGGCCCCGCGCTAAGCGGCCTTAGTTGTTCACGATGGGGCTCAAAGGGTCAGGCTCTCCCGGGCTCTTCCCATCAGGTCGAGCGCGCCTTTCCACGACAAATGCCTCGGGCAGCGAACGGGGCCGTCCCCGGACAACGCGGGCGGCCTTCCGGTAAAATTTCCCAGCCGATGACAAGATCGTTTCTTCCCATCTGCACCGTTTCCGCTGGATCGGTCGTCATTTCACCCCCCAGCACTTTAGTCCCCGGCCGCCCGACAGGGTGCGGGAATCGGTGCGGCGAAAAGGCGCCGGCCGTCACCGCCGTGCGGCCCGGCCCGCAGACACGCCGCCCGCAAAAGCGCGGGACTGGGGACCCCCGGTACGATGGGGACGCCTTTAGGGCCTCTGCATGGGAGGGTGGCCGAGGGGGCGCCAAGGCGAGCTGTCCGGGGCGGCCTTCGGCCACCACCTCTTCGCCGTCCAGCGGTGCGACCCGTTTCCCGTCGTGCCCAACCTGCCATTGGATGTCCAGCGGGGGCGGTGTCTTCAGGCGTACGGCGGCGGGTCCCTCGATATGGCCTGCCAGGCATCCGCCGATATCCCCGCCGTTCACCCAACCGGGTGGGCCTTGAATCCGTGAAGGGGAACCGCGGTGTTAGCGGTCATGGGCCACAGCCGCTTGGCGATGGGCGTCGATGACCACGCATTCGGCTTCGATTTCCACGAGCCAGCCGGGGTCGATCAATCGGCTGATTTCCACAAAGGTGCAGGCCGGTCGGATCTCGCCGAAGATCTCGCCGTGGGCCTGGGCGGCCGCTTGCCAGCCGTCTGCATCTTTTAGGTAGACCCGGGTGCGAATAACGTCGGCCATACGGCCGCCGGCGGCTTCAACCGCTTCCTGGATAATTTCCAGACAGCGTCGGGTCTGTTGGTATACGTCACCCGGATACGCCACCGAACCGTCGATCGCGATCGGGGCCGTGCCGGACACGGCGATGCGATCGCCCATGCGAACGGCCCGGGAGAATCCGATGGAGCTTTCATAGGGTGAACCGGAAGAGATGTTCTGGCGGGTCATGTTTTCCTCCCTGGCATCAAGAGCGCTTGGCTGGGGTTGTCGTGGGGTCATGCCAGTGGCTATTCTTGCCCCTCGTGCAGGGCGAGCAGAACGAT
>JASFFM010000436.1:0-3634 GCA_050124295.1 Desulfobacterales bacterium
CAACCCGGCCTTTCATCTGCCCCTGTCCACCGAAGCCATGCTTTCACCACAGCCGGGCGGCGGGTCAAGCCAGCCACCGTCTCAAGCTGGGGACCGTATCTTTGGGGCTGATCTTGTAAGCCGTGGCTGCGATGCGGCCCTTTGTATCGACCAAGAAGGCCGAACGCACGATGCTTCTAATGGTCTTCGCCTTCATTTTCCGTGCCTCCCAAACACCGTAAGCCTCGGCAATCCGGGTGTCGCTGTCGCTGAGCAGCGGAAAGCCCAGCCCATGGCGCTCGGCGAATATTTTCTGCTGGGGTATGGGATCGGGGCTGATGCCGATGACGGCCACACCGGCGGCGGCCAATTCCGGCAGTGCGTCCCGCACCGCCTGAACCTGCGTCGTTCAGCCGCCTGTATTGGCCTTGGGATAAAAGAAGAGAAATACCTTGCGCCCCCTGAAATCAGCCAGGCTAACGGTATTGCCGTCCTGATCCATTGCGCTGAAAAGTGGGGCCGGATCTCCGTTTCGTAATTCGCTCATCAGAAGTATTTCCTTTCGCTTGTTGGACCCCCGGTCAGGGCGGTTGCCTGCCGAGCGGCCGCAGGATGGTATGATGGTTTCCATGGACAAGATCGGCCTGCGTAAAGGTTTGGCCCCGGGATACCCGATGGCCTCAATGAGCGGGGCCAACGGGGCCGGCCTTCGCGGACGAACAGTGGAGAAGCATGTCCTGGCGAAGGCTGCGCTTGCATGAGCAGCTTCGGGTAGTTATGGTATCGGTTGTCGTATGCCGGATATTTCCGGTGCTACCGTCCAGGCGCCCCTTTAACGAACCCCATCATAATTTCACGAATAGGATTAAAGTCAATGGCGGAAGACCACCAGGACCAAAAGCCCACGCTTGAGGATACGGATATTGAAAACCGGGAGTGGCGGGAATCCCTGGAATACGTCTACCGCAGCCAGGGTCCCCGGCGTGTGGTGGAGCTGCTGCGACGGCTGCAGACCCAAGCCCAGGAAAAAGGCGTCCGGTTTCATTACACGGCCAATACCCCCTACATCAATACGATACCGGTTACGCGCCAACCCGTGTTCCCGGGCAGCCGCGATCTGGAGCGGCGCATCAAAAGCATCATCCGCTGGAACGCCATGGCCATGGTGGTGCGAGCCAACAAGCAAAGCGACGGTATCGGCGGGCATATATCCACCTACGCCTCCTGCGCCACCCTTTTTGAGGTGGGCTTCAACCATTTTTTCCATGCCCGCACGCCGAAACACCCCGGAGACGCGGTTTACTTTCAGGGGCATGCCGCGCCGGGCGTTTACGCGCGGGCCTTCTTGGAGGGGCGTCTGGACGAGCAACAGCTGAAGAATTTCCGGCGTGAGCTGCAGCCGGGGGGCGGGTTGTCATCTTATCCGCATCCCTATCTAATGCCCGAATTCTGGCAGTTTCCGACCGTCTCCATGGGGCTGGGGCCCATCATGGCCATTTACCAGGCCCGCTTCAATCGCTATCTGCAAGATCGCAACCTGGTCGATACGGCCGGCCAGCACGTCTGGGCCTTTCTGGGCGACGGCGAGATCGACGAGCCCGAATCGCTGGGTGCCATCACGCTGGCCGCCCGGGAAAAGCTGGACAACTTGATTTTTGTGATCAACTGCAACCTGCAACGCCTGGATGGGCCGGTTCGCGGCAACGGCAAGATCATTCAAGAGCTGGAAGCGGCTTTTCGCGGTGCGGGATGGCATGTGATCAAGGTCATCTGGGGTGCGGACTGGGATCCGCTGCTGGCGCGGGACGAAAGCGGGCTGTTGGTCCAGCGCATGGAAGAAGTTCCCGATGGCCAATACCAGAAGTACACCGTGGCCCAGGGCGATTATATCCGCCGCGATTTTTTTGGCCGCTACCCGGCGCTTGAAGAATTGGTCGCCGGCTATTCCGACGAACAGTTACACAAGCTGCGGCGCGGCGGCCATGATCCCGAAAAAGTATACGCCGCCTACCAGGCGGCCGTTGCTCACGAAGGTGCCCCCACGGTAATTCTGGCCAAGACCATCAAAGGCTACGGTCTGGGAGAGGCTGGCGAGGGACGCAATGTTACCCATCAACAAAAAAAACTCAACGAAGAGGAGCTGCGTCATTTTCGCAGTCGCTTCGGCATCCCCATCCCGGACGGCCAAGTCGCCAAGATGCCCTTCTACCGGCCGGACGAAGACAGTGAAGAGATGAAATACCTGCGGGAGCGCCGCCGGGCCCTGGGGGGTCTGGTGCCCGCGCGCAGCGTTTCGGTGCCGGTGCACCGTCCGCCCCGCAAAGCGATGTACGCCGAATTCATGCAGGGCACCGGCCGGCGGGAAGTGGCGACCACGATGGCCATGGTTCACCTGCTGGGTAAGCTGCTCAAGGACAAGAATCTGGGGCCTTCCGTCGTGCCCATTGTACCCGATGAGGCGCGCACCTTCGGCATGGAGGCCCTTTTCCGCAAGATCGGCATTTACTCCCATGTCGGCCAGGTCTACGAGCCGGTGGACAAGGAAAGCCTACTTTACTACAAGGAGGCCAAAGACGGCCAAATCCTGGAGGAGGGTATTACCGAAGCCGGCGCCATGTCTTCCTTTATTGCCGCCGGAACGACCTACTCCACCTTCGGCCTCAACATGATTCCCTTTTTCTTTTTCTATTCCATGTTTGGTTTTCAGCGCATCGGGGATCTTATCTGGGCCGCGGGCGACGCCCAGACACGCGGGTTTCTGCTGGGGGCCACGGCCGGGCGCACCACCCTTTCGGGCGAAGGCTTGCAACACCAGGACGGCCACAGCCATCTGCTGGCCCTGGCCAATCCCTCCGTGGAAGCCTACGATCCGGCCTATGCTTATGAAGTCGCCGTCATCGTTCGCGAGGGGCTACGTCGCATGCTCGAAGATGGCGACAATGTGATCTACTATTTGACCCTGATGAACGAGGTCTATGCCATGCCACCCATGCCCGAGGGCGTCGAGGCGGGCATCTTGGACGGGCTCTACAAATTTCGCGCCTCGCAAAACAAGCGGGCCCAAGTCAAAGCCCATCTCCTGGGCAGCGGCACGATCCTCAACGAGGCCCTCAAGGCCCAGCAGATTCTGGAGGACGATTACGGTGTGGCCGCCGATGTCTGGAGTGTGACCAGCTACAAGAAATTGTACTGGGGGGCCACGGACAGCGAGCGCTGGAATCTGCGGCATCCCGATCGAGCACCCCGTTTGTGCCACCTGGAGACCCAGCTGGCCGATGAGAAAGGGGTTTTTGTGGCTGCCTCGGATTATCTCAAAGCACTGCCGGCCATGATTGCCAAGTGGGTACCGGGTCCCCTGCTGATCCTGGGCACCGACGGCTACGGCCGCAGCGAGGACCGGGCGACCTTGCGCGATTTCTTCGAGGTGGATGCACGCCACATCGCCTACACGGCCCTGTGCGGCATGGCCCGCGCAAAACGAATCAAACCGGCGCTGGTGACCAAGGCCCGCAAGGATCTTTCCATCGAGGCCGGCAAGCCCAATCCGCTTTTTGGATAGCCTTCTGCAATCGTTTGGTTCACAACCTGAGGAATGACCGATGCTCAAAGATGTGCAAATCCCGGAAATCAGTGAAAACGTAACCTCCGGCACGAT
>JASFFM010000437.1:0-3631 GCA_050124295.1 Desulfobacterales bacterium
TGAGCTGCTTTTCCATTTTTTCGCCAAGGGCCGTGATCGTCTCCCGGGCGGCCGGTAACTGGTCCGGCGGGCAGGGTTGCCCAAGGATCTCGAAATACATTTTAATTTTAGGCTCGGTGCCCGAAGGCCGTACCGTGATGCGCAGGCTGCGGGTATCCGGGAGGGCCTCCAGATGGAAAATCAATACATTGCGCGAAGCGGTGTCGGTTCGCGACAGGTGGGGCTGGGGCGGACCCTGCCAGCGGTCCACCTTACGGGTGACGGAAAAATCGCCGAAGGCGCTAATGTCGGATTCGCGCAGGTGATCCATGATGGTGCGGATTTGCTCCATGCCCCTGGCACCCAGCAGTCGTATTTCCGTCAGGTGGTTGTAGCCATAGCCGTAGGTGGCATAGATATGGTTGAGTTGATCCAGCAGGGTCTGGTTTTTTCGCCTGAGTTCGGCGGCATGCTCGGCGATCCAGATGGCGGCCCCGGCGGCGTCCTTGTCGCGGGCGTAATTGCCCATCAGAAAGCCGTGGCTCTCCTCGGTGCCCAGGATAAAGCCTTCCATGCGGCCGTCTTTTTGCAGTTTGTTCATTTCTTCGCCGATATACTTGAAGCCCACCAGCAGATCCCCGATACAGGTAACCCCGTGGGCTTCGGCAATGGCGGCAATCAGCGCGGTGGTCACATCCGTCTTGACGATGACACTGTCGGCCTTCAAGCGGCCGCTGGCTTTCATTTTCTCGATGCCGTAATGGGTCAGCAAAATTCCGATTTGATTGCCGCTCAGAAAGGTCCAGGTCCCGTGATGGTCCAGCATGACGCCGATGCGGTCGGCGTCCGGATCCGTGTTAAGGATCAGCTGGGCCCCGATTTCCCGGGCCAAGGGCAGCGTGGTGTCAAAGGACTGCTGCACCTCGGGGTTGGGAATGTTGAAGGTGACCTGTTCGAAGGCTCCGCTTAAGTTCTCGGTGCGCGGATCGAGGGTCACATCGAAGCCCAGTCTGCGGAGGATCGGATAGACGGATGTCAAGCCCGTGCCGTGCAGCGGCGCATAAACCAGCTTGATGTCGCGGGCCTCGCTCAACGAAAGGGCCGCCACCGTGTCCTGGTAGGTCCGGTCGATGCGATCGTCGATCATCTCCACCAGACCTTCGTGGCAGGCCGCCTCAAAGGGCATGGTTTTGATTTCGGTAACCTGCTGCGTGACCTCGTCCACCAGAATCTGATCATGGGGCGGGATCAACTGCCCGCCAAACTGATCGTAGATTTTTTTCCCGTTATCGCTGGGCAGGTTGTGGCTGGCACTGAACATATCCCCGGCGATGGCCTGCAGGTGCCGGATGGTGAACGAGAGCTGAGGGGTGCTGCGCACCGCTTCGAATAAATAGACCTTGATCCCGTTGGCGGCATAGACCACAGCCGCCGCTTCGGCCAACTGGCGGCAGTTCAGATGCCTGACCGGGTTGGGAAGGCCGGGAGCGTAGGGGGCTTGCGGGGTGAAGACCCTGACATCATAGGTCAGCACCACCCCGCGACGGCGGGCTTCATCTCCGTATGTCTTGATCAGATACTGGGCGTGTCCCTGGGCCGACGACTGAATGGTCCAGGGGTTGATCCGGTTGGGACCGATCCCCACCAATCCGCGCCGACCGCCGGTGCCAAAGGGGATCACCTGGTAAAAAGCGTCCAACAGGAAATCCCAGGCCTCGGATAGGATCAGGTGCTCGATCTGCGGCCGGTAGGCCGCGAAGGCTTCCTCCTTCAACCAGGTTGCGAGCCACTGGAGGGCCGCTTCCACATATGGACCCGGGATGTCCAGATGGGCGAACCCGCGACGGGCGCGGGCCATGAGTTCTTCGGTGGGGTGCATGTTCGACGTCTCCATCGTATCGTTTCAGGCAAGCGGGAGCGCCAAGCGCCCCTCTTCAGTTGCTCAGCCAGAAGAAGGCGTAGGGACCGAGTTCGAGTGCGGCGGGTCGCAAGGTCTTTTCCGAAATCAGGTCTTTCACGGTCCCCGTGGCGCCGTCTTTGGTCAAGTCCAAGCGGACCGGTCGCGCGCTGAGATTGGTCACGGCCCAGAGGGTCTGGCCGGATGTGAATCGTTTGATGCCGAAGAGCTGGGGCCCCAAATCAAGGATTTCGAAGCCCGCCTTGGGATGGAAGGCCGGCTGCTGTCGGCGAATGCGGATCATATGGGCATAGGGCGCGAACACACGGGCGCGGAAGCTGTCGGGTGAGCGCAAGGCCGCCACCACGGTGTCCAGTTCCAGTTTTTCACGATTGATGGTCCGGGCCCGGCCGGTTTGTTTCAGGCCCGCGTACCAGTTGCGTGACCCGAGCAGGCTGTGGATATAGGTGGCCGGCACGCCGGGCAGGGCATACTGGATGGACTGGGAGGCCAGAAAGCGCCTCGGATGCAGGGGTGCATCCGCTTGTCCCGGAACACGCAGGGCATCGACGTAGGTGATGTTGAGTTCATAAGGGCTCTGGGAGCCGTCCGGATTGTTTTTGTAGGAAATCTGTCCACCATTGCGCAGGACCGCTTCGGCCAGGGTGGTGTTCACAGCCTCGGGGGGCAGAATGCCCTCCAACGGGCGTACCCCGATACCGTCGTGGGATGCGGTGAAGTTGAAAAAGGTCGTGTCCTTGGAATCAAGTCGCAGACCCCGGGCCCATTGGGACAGCGCGGTGGCATCCCCCTGGACAAAGGCATGCAGAAGCAGGGGCGGCAGGGTGAAATTGTAGACCATCTGGGCTTCGTCGCGACCGTTGCCGAAGTAGCTGATATTTTCCGCGTGGGGAACGTTGGTTTCGGTGATGATCATGGCGTCCGGGGCCACGATATCGAAGATGGCCCGGAAAAGTTTGACCATGGCGTGGGTTTGCGGCAGATGGATGCAGGGCGTTCCGATTTCCTTCCACAGATAAGCGATGGCATCCATCCGGATGATGCGCGCCCCCTTCTCGAGGTACAACAGCAATGCTTCCAGCATTTTTACCAGGACATCCAGGCTTCGGTAGTTCAAATCGATCTGGTCGTCGCTGAATGTGGTCCAGACATGCACCGTCTCACCGGAGCGCTTGCTGAAGGGTGAAAGCAGGGGCAGGGCGCGTGGGCGCGTCACCCTGGAAAGATCGGTGGCCGGATCCACCGCGATGGCCAGGTCTTCAAATCCCGGTTGCGCGGCCAGATAGCTTTGGAACCATTGGCTCTGGGCGGAGACATGGTTGACGACAAAGTCGAACATGAGCTCGAAATCGCCTCCGATCCGGGAAACGTCCTCCCAGTCGCCCAATCGCGGGTCGACGGCCATAAAATCTTGGACCGAAAAGCCATCGTCCGATGACCAGGGGAAAAAGGGCAGGAAATGGATTGCGGAGAAAATACCTTGCAGATAATCGCGCGCAAAGCTTCGCAGGGTCTGCAGGGGCGCCTGGTCCGGTTTGCGGATCGAATCGCCGTAGGTGATCAGAACCACATCCTTTTCGGAGAAGAAATCGTTTCCGCCGCGTGTTTGTTGGGGCGCTTTTTCGATCAGGGGGGCGATCCGATGCCAGGCCTCTTTGGCGCGCACCTCGCCGTAGATGGCCTGCAAGCATTTCTCAACCTGGCGCCGTGCATCCATGGTTCTCTCCTCTGTCG